>NZ_JBIWPP010000018.1:89791-200709 GCF_044768335.1 Streptomyces sp. NPDC101151
GGTGAAGGCGGCGGCGACGGTGGCGGTGACGGCGGTGGTGGCGAGAGTGGTGGTGGCGGTTCGGAGAACGGCCGGCGTCCCGGTGGCGGTGGCGGTGGCGGCGGTGAAGGCGGCGGCGACGGTGGCGGTGACGGCGGTGGTGGCGAGAGTGGTGGTGGCGGTTCGGAGAACGGCCGGCGTCCCGGTGGCGGTGGCGGCGGTGAAGGCGGCGGCGACGGTGGCGGTGACGGCGGCAGCTCGGAGAACGGCCGGCGCCCCGGTGGCGGTGGCGGTGGCGGTGGCGGTGTAGGGGGTGGTGACGGCGGCGGTGAGAGTGGTGGTGGCGGTTCGGAGAACGGCCGGCGTCCCAGCGGTGGCGGCGGCGGTGGTGAAGGCGGCGGCGGAGGAGGCACTTTCGGTCGCGCCGCGACGACCGTGCGCGGCGGCATCGACCTGCCCGGCACCGGCGACGTCGCCACCCACCTGTCGCCCTCCGCACCCGACGCGGACGGCGGCTTCAACGGCGGTACGTTCCTCAGCGGTTCCGGCGGAGGCTGAGCCACCGCATGCTCTGCCACCTCTGCCGCGTCCACGTGCGGCGCGACTTTCCCTACTGCCTGCACTGCGGCACCCCGCGCCGGGGTGCCGCACCGACCTCGTACGCCGCGCCCCGGCTGCGCGGCCTCGACGACCCGGCGCTCCTCGTCGCGCTGACCGGCCCGGTCACCACGCTGGGCCGGGGCGAGGACAACGACGTCGTCCTGCCTGACGGCAGCGTCTCGCGCCGCCACGCCCGCATCGTCCGCACCGCCGAGGGCTTCCGGATCGAGGACCTGGACTCCTTCAACGGCACCGCGGCCGCCGGCGTCGACCTGCACGGCGGCGCGGCCCAGCTGGCCGACGGCACCGAGCTGTCCGTGGGCGACGTACGCCTGGTGTTCGAGCAGCCCCGCGACACCCGGATCGGGTCCCGCACGATGGTGGTCGGCACCCAGCTGACCCACCTGCCCTCCGCCGGACAGGAGGAGGCCCCGGAGGCGGGCGGCCCGCTCACCGCGCGCCCCCGCCGCCGCTCCGGCTGGGCCCTCAAGCAGATCCCCACGGAACGCGGTGCACCGCGCTGGGTGCTCAGCAACACCCGCACCGGCCGCTATCTGGAATTGGACGAGCGCCAGGTCTTCCTCTGGCACGCCGTCGACGGCGAGAACACCGTACGGGACCTGCTCTTCGCGTACGCCGACCGTTACGGCGAACTCGCCCTGCCCCGCATCGAGTCCGCGCTGTCCGCGTTCGCGGCCGCGGGGCTGTTGCGCGGCGTGCCGGGCGAGCCCGAGCAGGAGCAGCCGCGGGGCTGGCGCCGGGCGGTGCGTGCGGTGTACCGGGCGCTGCTGAAGCTGGAGCTGTCCGTCCCCGGCCTCGACCGGCTGGTGACCAGGCTCTACCAGGCCTTCGGCTGGCGGCTGTTCACCCGGACCGGGGTGCTCCTCGCCTGGCTTTCGGTCGTCGGCGGTCTCGTCGCGTTCCTCACCGCCCAGCGCCGTCACCACCTGCTGGACTTCGACGGTGCGGGCGTGTGGGGCCCGGTCCTGCTGGCTGCCGGATACGTGACCGCGCTGCTCGTCCACGAGCTGACGCACGCGCTGGCCGTGAAGTCGTACGGCCGCAAGGTCCGGCGCGGCGGGTTCCTGCTGATGATGGGCATGCCGTTCGCGTTCGTGGACACCAGCGACATGTGGTTCGGCTCGCGCTGGTCACGGGTCGTGGTGGCCCTGTCCGGGCCGCTGTCCACGGCGGCGCTGGCCGGCTGGTGCGCCACGGGCGCGGCCCTGCTGCCCGGCGGACCCGCTTCCGCGGTCCTCTACCACCTGGCCTTCGGCCTCTACCTGAACACGCTCTACAACTTCAACCCGCTGATGCCGCTGGACGGCTACCAGGCGCTGACCGACGTCCTGCGCGTGCCCCGGCTGCGCGAGGAAGCGAGCGCCTACTTCCGCACGGGCCTGTGGCGCGACCTGCGCGGGGGCCGACGGCCAGGCCCCCGCCAGGCGGGCATGGCCGCCTACGGCCTCGCGGTCGTCGTGGGCACCTACGGCTTCCTCGCCCTCGCCCTGCTGGCCTGGCGCTCCCGGATCGGCGACCTGCTCGCGGGCCGGCTGGCCGAGCCGTGGACCACGGTGATCGAAGCGGCCGTCGTCGCCCTGGTCGCGTTCCCGGTGTGGGCCGCGCCCGTGCGCTGGCTGCTGCGCCGGCTCAGGCGCCGCCGGGACGTGACGGACGTACTACCGCAGGACGCCGGGTTCACCGCACCCGCGGAGGGGGCGGCATGACCCAGGAGGCGCACACCGAGGGCGGCTGGACCGTCCCCGGCTACCAGAGCGTCCGCACGCTCGGCGAGGGGGCCGGCGGCCGGGTCGTCCTCGCCCGGCACACCGCGACCGGCGGGCCCGTCGCGATCAAGTACCTGAGCGAACTCCTGCGCACGGACCGGGAGTTCCTGGCCCGGTTCCGGGCCGAGGCCCGGCTGCTCGGCGAGCTGCGGCACCCGTGCGTGGTGCGGCTGTACGAGTACGTCGAGGCACGCGCCGGCGCCGCGATCGTGATGGAGGCGGTGGACGGCGTCAGCCTGCGCCACCTGCTGCGCCGGCACGGGGCGACCGGCCCCGAGGCGGCGCTCGTCCTGCTCAAGGGCTCCCTGCTGGGGCTGGGCGCGGCCCACACGGCCGGGGTGGTGCACCGCGACTACAAGCCGGAGAACGTCCTGGTCCGCGCCGACGGCACCAGCGCACTCGCCGACTTCGGCATCGCGGTGCGCAGCGGCCGGGAGACCGAGGCCGCGGGCACACCCGCCTACATGGCGCCCGAGCAGTGGAACAGCGAGCCGGCCGGCCCGGCCGCCGACGTCTACGCGGCCTCCGTGGTGTTCTACGAGTGCCTGACCGGACGGCGGCCCTTCCCCGGCGACGACGTGAGCGCACTGCGCCTCCAGCACCTGCGCGCACCGGCCCCGCTGGACGGCGTACCCGGGCCGGTGCGCGGACTGCTGCGCGCGGGCCTGGCGAAGGACCCGGCGGACCGGCCCGGCGTCGAGGCGTTCCTCGCCGACCTGGAACGGGCCGCCACCGAGGGCTACGGCGCCCGCTGGGAGGAGCGCGGCCGCAGCCGGCTGGCCGAACTCGCCGCACTGCTCGCCCTGTTGTTCCCCTTCACCGCGACGGCGACGCTCGACGGCTCGGCCGCCGCGCTGACCCTGCTGGGCCGGCTCAAGCGCGGGGGATGGAAGGCGGCGACCGGCGGCGTGGCCGCGCTGGTGGTCGTCGCGGGCGGAGCGACGTACACGACGGGCCGCCCGCACGACACGGCGACGACGGCGGCGACGTCGACCCCGTCACCGGTCGGCCCATCCAAGGCGCCGGCCACCTCACCCTCCCCGTCCGCCACGCCGAGCACCGCCCCGCCCACGACCGACGCGTCCCCCTCCACCACCCCCTCGTCCTCGTCCTCGTCCTCGTCCTCGCCGTCCACGGAGGCGACGGCATCGGCCGGGACACCGACCGCCACCGTGCCCCCCGACCCGGCCGGCCCCGGCACGGTCACGATCACCATCGGCTCCTGGCAGCGCGGGCAGAGACCGGGCACGCTCGTCGCGGCGGTGACGGTCGTGACGACGGGTACCGGTCCGGTGACCGTCACCGCGAACTACTACGTCGACACGCCGGCCGACCCGTACGGCTCCCAAACCCAGCCCCTGTCCGGGAGCACGCGGTACGACCTGACCTTCGAGGCCGACTTCTCCAACCATCCCTGCCGGGGGACCTGGGACGTCACGCTCGGCAGCGACCCGGCGGCCGCGAACGGCCCCCAGACGGCCTCCTTGGACGCACCGCCGTGCTGAACACCGGCCGACCAGAACGGATCGACATGACGACAGCCACCACAGTGGCCGGCCGGCCCCTGTCCGGCTGGTCACGGGACACCCGCCTCGGCACCTGGCACGCCCTGCTGCCCGACCGCTCCGGCGATCCGGTGCTCGGTGCGTTGCGCATCGACCCGGCCCTGCTCGGCCTTTCGGGCACGCGCGAGCGCCTGGCGGCCGTGGTGCTCGCCACGGCACAGCTCCGGCTGCCCGGACTGGCCGGCACGGTCGACCTCGTGGCCGAGGGCGGTGAGGTGTGGCTGCTCACGGACCGGCCGCCGGCCCCCGTGCTCGCCGACGTCCTGTCCGCCGACGGCCCCCGCCCGGACGCGGGCGGCGCGGCGAGCATCCTCAACGAGACCGCACAGACCCTGCTGGCCCTGCACAGGGCAGGCCTGGCCCACGGCTCCCTCGGCCCGGACACGGTGGTCCTCACCACGGACGGCGTCGCCCTGCTCGCCGAGGCGGCGCTGAGCACGGTGCTGGGCGACTCGCCGCACGCCCCCCGTCGGGCCGGGGACACGGACGCTGCGGCGGTACCGCCGCCGGGCGCTGCGCAGCAGGTTTCGGGTGCTGCGCATGACGTTTCGGGCGCTGGGCCGCACGCCGACCGCCGGTCGGCCGACATCACCGCCTGGGCCGCCCTGGCCCGCGCCCTGGGCGCCGCCTGGACGCCGGCCGGAGCTCCCGCGGCTGACCTGTTCGCCCGCTGTGCCACCACCGCCGAGTCCGAGGGGCTGGCGGCGGCCCGAGCCGCGCTGGTGGCCGGGCGCGCGGCGCTCCCGGCGGACTTCCTGCGCCGTACGGCACTGCGCGCGGCGGCTGCCGCGTCGACGCCGGAGTTCACCGCACCGCCGCCGTCACCGGCGCACTCCGCCGCTGCGCCCTCCGATCACCCTGCCCGAGCCAGGGAGGACGGACACCCGGCAACGACCACCGGAGTCGTCACACCGTTCACCACGCCGGATCCGGCCCCCGACCGGGCCGCCCTCCCGACGGCCCCTGCCGATTCCGGGAGCCCGGCCCCGCGAGCCCTCGCACCGCACCCCCCAGCCGCCGCCGACCAGCCCACCACGATCGGTCGTGCCCGCTCCAGCGCCGTCTCGGACACCCGGGCCACCGTGCTCGGCAAGCGCCACCGCGCCGACACGCCCCCGGTACCCGCCAGTGAAGAGTCCGACGAGGTCCTGCTCCGGTTCGGCCCCGGGGTTCCCTTCGACGAACAGGACGTTCTGCGCGCCCGGTGGCACATCGAAGCAGCGGCACCCGCAGCGCGGCGACCGCGCCGAAGACGCCGGGGCCGGCTCGTCACCACCGCCGTCCTGGCCATCGCCGCAGTCCTGCTCTGGCTGCTGCTGCGGCCGGACTCCGCCCCGGCGGTCGTAGCCGTCCGGGTCCAGGCCCCCGCAGGGCCGTTGCACTGCGGTCAGACGGCCGACCTGGTCGGAGTCGTCACCACCGACGGCCAGGGCGGACCCGTCACGTACCGGTGGCTGCGCGGGGACGGCCAGGAGCCGGACGAGCTGGTCCGTACCGCCCGTCGTGGTGAGCGCCGGCTGCGGGTGCACCTGCGCTGGACGGTCCGCGGTCCCGGGCGCTTCCGGGGGACCGCCCGGCTGCGGATCGCTCACCAGCGGGCCCCGATGGAGGCGAAGGCGAGCTTCACCTACGTCTGCCCCTGAGCATCACCGGATCCCTGGCCACCGCCAGGTACGTGTCGGATTCTCGCCAGCGGACGCCTCCCGTGATGGTCGATGCTGGACGCATGCAGACAGGGACGCACTTCGACCGGGAGCACTGCGTGCGCGCCGTGCAGTCCAAGGACGCGCGGTTCGACGGATGGTTCTTCACGGCCGTCCTGACCACCCGCATCTATTGCCGGCCCAGCTGCCCGGTCGTCCCGCCCAAGGCGGAGAACATGACCTTCTACCCGAGCGCCGCCGCCTGCCAGCAGGCCGGGTTCCGGGCCTGCAAGCGCTGCCGCCCGGACACCAGCCCCGGCTCCCCGGAGTGGAACCGGCGCGCCGACCTGGTGGCCCGCGCCATGCGGCTGATCGCCGACGGTGTCGTGGACCGCGAAGGGGTACCCGGGCTCGCCGCCCGGCTCGGCTACAGCACCCGGCAGGTGGAACGGCAGCTGCTCGCCGAGCTGGGCGCCGGACCCCTGGCGCTGGCCCGCGCCCAGCGCGCCCAGACCGCAAGGCTGCTCGTGGAGACGACCCCGCTGCCCATGGCGGAGATCGCCTTCGCCGCCGGCTTCTCCTCCATCCGCACTTTCAACGACACCGTCCGCGAGGTCTTCGCGCTGTCCCCGAGCGAGCTGCGCGCCAGGCTGCCGAAGAACAGCGCCACCGCCGCGGGCACCCCGGGGACCCTCGCACTGCGGCTGCCGTTCCGCGCCCCGCTCAACCCCGACAACCTCTTCGGTCACCTGGCCGCCACGGCCGTACCGGGCGTGGAGGAGTGGCGCGACGGCGCCTACCGGCGCACGCTCCGGCTGCCGTACGGACACGGGATCGTCGCGCTGGCCCCCAGACCCGACCACATCGCCTGCCGCCTCACCCTGAGCGACCTGCGCGATCTGACCGTGGCCATCAGCCGCTGCCGGCGCATGCTCGACCTGGACGCCGACCCGGTCGCCGTCGACGACCGGCTGCGCACGGACCCTCTGCTCGCACCGCTGGTGGACCGGGCGCCGGGCCGCCGGGTGCCGCGCACGGTCGACGAGGCCGAGTTCGCCGTCCGGGCCGTGCTCGGCCAGCAGGTCTCCACGGCCGCCGCCCGCACCCACGCGGCCCGCCTGGTCACCGGCCACGGCAAGCCCCTGGACGACCCCGAGGGCGGACTCACCCATCTGTTCCCCTCTCCCGAGGCGCTGGCCGCCGTGGACCCCGAGACCCTGGCCATGCCCCGCACCCGGCGCAGCACCTTCACCACACTCGTCCGTCAACTCGCCGACGGCACCCTCCACCTGGGGGTGGAATCCGATTGGGCCGAGGCTCGTGCGCGGCTGCTCGACCTGCCCGGCTTCGGGCCCTGGACGGTCGACGTCATCGCCATGCGCGCCCTCGGCGACCCCGACGCCTTCCTCGCCACCGACCTCGGGATCCGCCGTGCCGCGGGTGAGCTGGGCCTGCCCGCAACCCCGGCCGCGCTCACCGCCCGCGCCGAGGCCTGGCGGCCCTGGCGGGCCTACGCGGTGCAGTACCTGTGGGCGACCGACAGCCACCCGATCAACTTCCTGCCCGTGTAAGGATCTTCGACATGAAGCAGCACACCGTCATCGACAGCCCCTACGGCCCCCTGACCCTCGTCGCCGACGACGGCATCCTGTGCGGCCTCTACATGACGGACCAGCGCCACCGCCCGCCGGAGGAGTCCTTCGGCACGCTCGACGACACCCCTTTCTCCGGGGTAGAGGAACAGCTGTCGGCCTACTTCGCGGGCGAGTTGAAGGAGTTCACCCTCGAACTCCGGCTGAACGGCACCCCGTTCCAGCGCAGCGTCTGGGACCAGCTCACCCGCATCCCGTACGGCGAGACCCGCTCCTACGGCGAACTCGCGGACGCCCTGGGCAACCCCAAGGCGTCCCGCGCGGTCGGACTGGCCAACGGGAAGAACCCGGTCGGCATCATCGTGCCCTGCCACCGGGTCATCGGAGCGGCCGGCGACCTCACCGGATACGGCGGCGGCCTGGACCGCAAGCGCCGACTGCTGGACTTCGAGCGGGGGACGGCTCTGTTCTGAACGGCGGCGGCCCTGGTCCGGGCACCGTACTCAGCTAGGCCTCGCGACCAGCCGGTCCAGCAGCGCGGGCAGTGCGGTCCCGATCGGCTCCCGCACGATCTCCTGTGCGAGTTCGTCGTACGGGGTCGGCTCGGCGTTGACGATGATCAGGCGCGCGCCGTGGTCGGCGGCGAGCCCCGCGAGGCCGGCGGCCGGCTGCACCTGGAGGCTGGTGCCGACGGCGATGAACACCTGGCAGGCCTTGGTGACGGCCATGGCCTCGCCGAGCACCATGGGGTCGAGCCGTTCGCCGAACATCACGGTGGCGGACTTGAGGATGCCGCCGCACTCCAGACACGGCGGATCGACCTCGCCGGCCTCGACCCGGGCGATCGCGTCCTCCATCGGGCCCCGCGCGCGGCACTGCGTACACACGACGCTGCGGGCGCTGCCGTGCAGTTCCAGCACCTTGCGGGCGGGCATCCCGGCGAGCTGGTGCAGCCCGTCCACGTTCTGCGTGATGACCCGTACGGGTACTCCTGATCGCTCCAGACCGGCCACGGCGAGGTGCGCGGTGTTCGGCTCGGCCCCGAGCGTGCTGCTCTTGCGCCGCATCTGCCACGAGCGTCGCCGGATCTCCGGGTCGCCCATGTAGTACTCGTACGTCACGAGCTTCTCCGCCTCGGGATCCCGCCGCCACAGCCCGTTCGGACCGCGATAGTCCGGGATACCGGAATCGGTGGAGACACCTGCGCCGCTGAGAATGGCTACGAGAGGCCTGTCCATGGGCCCGAGAGTAGGCCGCCCGTCCGCTCGGGGCGAGCGAGGCACAGAAGTCGTGAACGGCGAGTTGCGGGCGGTGTCCGAGCCGTTGCCGACCGAGGCGCACTGCCGGGCGCGGCAGCCGGGGCGCCATCGGCATCCGGACCGGCCGGTGTTCCAGGCATCCCGCTCGTGCCGCACACCGGGTCGCGCACTCCTGCGAACCGATGTCTCTCGGCCAAGCCGACCGCCACCGCTCGGCCGGCCCGGACCCGGCGCACCCCCGCGACCCGGCACGGCGAGGACCAGGCGGACGCAGCCGCGGTCGTCGTCGGGGTGACCGGGGCGGGGAATCGGTGTGGCGCGATCTTTGCGGGCGGTGGAGTGGACCAATTTCGGGCCGGCCCTCCGGATGCTAGCGTCCGGCCATGGCCAAGGTGACTGTCTCGCTCGACGCCCAACTCGTAGTGGAGGTAATGGCGTTGGCGGACGTGGGCAATCCGCAGGACGCGGTGGAACTCGTCGTCCGGGACTACGTCGAGCGCGGGCACCGGACCGAGGCGCGCACCGCCGCGCGCGAGGAGGCCTTGCGTGCGGTGGACGTGAAGCCCCGGGACCCGGAGGGCTGAGCGCTGCTCCGGGCACGTTCGCGGGGTTGTGCTGCCAGTACCACCGGAGCGGGCGGGTTCGACGCGGAGCCGCCCTACTGGCGGGTCTGCATGCCGAGGTCGGCGAGGCGGGCGAGGACGGGGAGGGCCGCGGAGATGGTCTGCCGCTCCTCGGACGTCAACAGGCTGATCAGGGGCTGCAGATGGCGGGCCCGGTCCTGGTGCCGGGCCTGGCCGACTTTGAGGCCCGCCTCCGTGATGTGGACAAGGACGGCACGGCCGTCGGTCGGGTCGGGGCGGCGTTCCACGAGCCCGTCCCGTTCGAGCCGGGTCACCAGCTGGGTTACCCCGGGCTGGCTCATCTGTTCCGTCCTGACGAGGTCCGTCAGCCGCGTCGGACCGCTGAAGGCCAGCGTGTCCAGCACCGACAGCGTCGTGAACGACAGCTTCTGTACGGAGGCGAGCCGGATGTAGAAGCGGTTGAAGTTCTCGATCGCCCTGGTGAGATCACCGACGTCCAAGTCGGTTCTGTGGCTGATGTTCTGAGGAGAGGTCACCCTGGAAATGTATCGCATGCTTATATAAGGTCGTGATGCATCACGTCCCCGCCCCGCGGTGATGTGTGGTCCGGCATCGCACCTCGGCGCAACGGCGCGTCAACCACCCAGTAGCGCAAGGTGAGGGACATATCAATGACTGTGCGCATCGGTATCAACGGTTTCGGGCGTATCGGCCGCAACGTCTTCCGCGCGATGGCCGCGCGGGGCTCGGAGTTGGAGATCGTCGCCGTCAACGACCTCGGTGACGTCGGCACCATGGCCCATCTGCTGGCCTACGACTCGATCCTGGGCCGATTCCCCGAGGAGATCGCCGCCGAGCCGGGTGCGATCCGCGTCGGCAGCCGGACGGTCAAGGTGCTCGCCGAGCGCGACCCGGGTGCCCTGCCCTGGGGTGATCTCGGCGTGGACATCGTGATCGAGTCCACCGGTATCTTCACCGACGCCGCCCGGGCCCGCGCGCATGTCGAGGGCGGTGCGAAGAAGGTCATCATCGCGGCCCCGGCCAGCGGCGAGGACATCACGGTCGTACTCGGTGTCAACGACGACGCCTACGACCCCGAGCGCCACACCATCATCTCCAACGCCTCCTGCACCACCAACTGTCTCGCGGTGCTGGCCAAGGTGCTGCACGAGAGCGTGGGCATCGAGGCGGGGATGATGACCACCGTTCACGCCTACACCCAGGACCAGAACCTCCAGGACGCCCCCCACAAGGACCTGCGCAGGGCGCGTGCCGCCGGCCTGAACATCGTGCCGACCTCCAGCGGGGCCGCCAAGGCCATCGGCCTGGTGCTGCCGGAACTGGCCGGCCGGCTGGACGCCTTCGCCCTGCGGGTGCCCGTGCCCACCGGTTCCGTCACCGACCTGACGGTGACCCCGAGCCGGCGTACCTCCGTCGAGGAGGTGAAGGAGGCGTACGCGGCGGCCGCGGCCGGTGCCTACAAGGGCCTGCTCTCCTACACCGAGGCGCCCATCGTCAGCACCGACATCGTGGGCGACCCCGCCTCCTGCGTCTTCGACGCCGAACTGACCCGCGTGACCGACGGGCAGGTCAAGGTCGTCGGCTGGTACGACAACGAGTGGGGTTACTCGAACCGACTCATCGACCTCGCCCTGCTGGTCGGCGCCGGTCTCTGACGCGCCGTCCGGCCCGACTCCTCTTCGATCACTTCCTAGTTCGTCGGCCGCCCGCCTCCGGGCGGCGGCCGCCGCCCCGACGCGTCGGCGTCCCGGCACACCGTGCGCGGGGACGCCCCCACCGGCGCCCTCACGGCCGTCGGCCTTCCCGCGTGCCGGGCGGGACACGTCACACGCCTCTTCGGACCATGTCACAAGGACGGGAACCCATGACGTACGTGACCGGGGAATACACGGACTGCACACCGCTGCTCGACGACCGGGAGGCGCTCGACGCCTTCTTCGAGGAGCACGGCTATCTGTATCTGCGCGGCGTCCTCGACCGCGACCTCGTCCGCACCACCGCGGAGCAGATGCTGGCGGGGCTGGTCGCGCTGGGCGCGGCGGACCCGAAGGCCACGCTGGACGGCGTCACCATCGACTCCTTCGAGGAGGTCGACGAGGTGGCGATGCACGAGTACGTCAAGTACGACGAGTTCTGGAACGACCCCTCGACCCTCAAGGTCTTCGAGCAGGTCCTCGGCGAACCCGTCTTCGTCTTCCGTTCCACCACCATCCGCTACTACCCGTCGGCCGCGGACGTCGAGCAGCCGTCGTTCGCCCACCTGACGCCGTTCCACCAGGACGGCTTCTACATAGGCCCCAACAAGGACTTCCGCCCCGTGTGGATACCGCTCGTCGCGACCACCAAGGAGTCCGGCGGGGTCGCGCTCGTGGACGGCAGCCACCGGCGCGGTCCGCGCGAGCACGTCGTCCACGAGTCCTTCCGCAGGTTCGGCCACCCGGTGCGCGGCATATCCGCCGAGCTGATGGGTGCGGACGAGCCCCTGCTGCACTCCGGCATGGAGCCGGGCGACGTCCTGTTCATGCACGCCTACACCTGCCACAAGTCGGTCCCGAACCTGTCGTCCCCGGCCGTCATGCGGATGTCGATGGACACCCGCGTGCAGCCGGCCGCGTCGGAGCGCGGCTTCAACGCGCTCACACCGTGGACGGAATCGGCGAAGGACCCCTCCAAGGGAATCATGTCGAAGATCACCGGAACCCCCAGCTCGGTTGAATAGATGACTCATCGCGAAGCTCCCCCCACCGGCGCTCCCGGGACCCAGGACCCGTCACCCCCGCAGCAAGTCCACAGGACGGCGGGCTTGTCCCCGATCGGTCTGGTCGTGGTGCTCACCGGGTTCGCCCTGTCCATCGTCGACTTCTTCATCGTCAACGTGGCGCTGACCACGATCGGCCACGACCTGAACGGCAGCGAGACCGCACTGGAGCTGGTCGTGTCCGGCTACGGCATCGCCTATGCGCTCGGGCTCGTGCTCGGCGGGCGCCTGGGCGACACCTACGGCAGACGCCGGCTCTTCGTGTGGGGCCTGATCGCCTTCACGCTCAGCTCCGCGCTGTGCGGTGTGTCCCCGGGCGTCGGCTTCCTCATCGCGGCCCGGCTCCTGCAGGGCCTGTCCGCGGCCATGCTCGTGCCGCAGGTCCTCGCGACGATCCAGGCGGCCACCGAGGGCCAGGCACGTGCGCGCGCCATCAGCCTGTACGGCGCGACCGCGGGACTCGCGGCGGTGGCCGGGCAGATCCTGGGCGGCCTGCTGGTCTGGCTGGACATCGCCGGGGTCGGCTGGCGGTCGGTGTTCCTCATCAATGTGCCGGTCGGAGCGGCCGCGCTGCTGGCCGTGCGGCACATGCCGGACACCAGGGCCGAGCGCAGGCCGGGCTTCGACCTGATCGGCACCGTGCTGTTCGGGGTCGCCCTGGTCTGCGTGCTGATGGTGATCGTCGAGGGGCAGGCGCTGGGCTGGCCGCTGTGGCTGTGGGCGCTGCCCGTGGTCGCGGCAGCCGCCGTGGTGGCGCTGGTCCGGGTCGAGCGGCGGCTGGAGGCCGAGGGCGGTTCGCCGCTGTTGCCTCCATCGGTCCTCTCGCAGCTCGGGATGCGCCGGGGGTTGCTCGCGATGGTTCCGTTCTCGATCGGGTTCGGAAGTTTCATGTTCGTCTACGCCCTGGTCGCCCAGGACGACTTCGGTCTGGGCGGGCTGGGCTCGGGGGCCCTGCTGTCCCCGTTCGCCTCCGCCTTCTTCGTGGTGGCGCTCTTCACCCCGAAGATCGCGGCGGCCATCGGCCGGCGCATCGTGACCCTCGGCGCCGCCGTCCAGGGAGCCGGTCTGCTCCTCATGGCGCTGCTGATCGGGGTCACCTGGCCGGACGTTCCGGTCGTGCTGGTGCTGGCCGTGCTGGCGTTCACCGGTGTCGGGCAGGCCCTGATCGGGCCGACCCTGTTCCGGATGATCCTTGCCGACGTCCCGCCGGGCCAGGCCGGTATGGGCAGCGGTGTGCTGGTCACCAGCCAGCAGACGGCCACCGCCCTGGGCGCGACCGTGGGCGGCACGATCTACCTCGCCCTCGGTGACTCGATGGGGCACGCCTCGGCGGCGGTGATCGTCCTCGCCCTGCTGGCGCTCTTCTCGGTGACCATCTTCGCCATCAGCCTGAAACTGCCCGACCCCGCCTGAACCACCGGTGGCGTCCGCCCGGCCCGGAAACGGGCGGACGTCACCGGGCCCCAGCGCACATGCCCGCCCCGCACGTCCCCTCCGGGCCGCAAGGATGCGGCCCGTGCCCTGCCCGCCCCAGGATGCGAGGAACGGACACTCCCGTGCACCTACACCCCAGGACGGCCGTGGTCACCGGCGCGGCGAGCGGTATCGGTCTCGCCCTCACCGACCGGTTCACCCGGTCCGGCGTCAAGGTGATCATGGCGGACATCCAGGGCGACGCCCTGCACCGCCGGGCCCGTGAGCTCGCCGAACGCGGTGCCGACGTCCACGCCGAGACCGTGGACCTCACCGACCCGGACGCGGTGGCGGCCCTGGCCGAGACGGCGTACGCCACGCTCGGCGAGATCGACGTGGTCTGCAACAACGCCGGAGTGGTCGGCCCTGTGGGGATGCCCCTGTGGTCCGTGCCGCTGGAGCGGATGCGCGAGGTCTTCGAGGTGAACCACTGGGCGCACATCCATGTCGCCCGCGCCTTCGTGCCGCGGCTGCTGGAGTGCGGGCGGCCCGCGCACCTGGTGCACACCGCCTCGATGTCGGCGTTCGCCGTGGGCAGCGGCAGCGCGGCCTACGCCGCCTCCAAGCACGCGGACCTGGCCGTGGCCCGCAGTCTGCGGGCCGACCTCGCCGGGACCCCCGTACGGGTCTCGGTGCTCTGTCCCGGCCGGGTCGACACACCGATGGTCCAGGGACTCGCCGCGCCGCGCGACGCGACCGGCGACACGACGGTCGCGGCCGGTCTGGTGGCCGAGACCGTGTGGGACGCACTGGGCTCCGACCGCTTCTACCTGTTCACGAACGCCGACGCGCCCACCCGGCTGCGTGACCAGTTCGACGACGTACAGCGCCACTTGATCTCGCCCGTCCACCCGACGCAGGAGACGTTGTGGAACGCTCTGGAACAGACGCCCTAGCCGGCGAACCGTCCGGCCCCGTCGACATCGAGACGGTGCGGGCCAAGTACCGCGAGGAGCGCGACAAGCGCCTGCTGGCGGCCGAGGGCCGGATCTACCGGTTCGCGCGCGGGGAGTTGTCCCGCTACGCGGCCGACCCCCACACCGAAGCGATCGAGCGGGACCCGGTCACCGACGAGGTCGACGTCGCCGTCGTCGGTGCCGGCATCGGGGGCCTGCTGATGGGCGCACGGCTGCGCGAGAGCTGCGGTTTCGAGCGGATCCGCCTGATCGACGCGGCCGGTGACGTCGGCGGGACCTGGTACTGGAACCGGTTCCCCGGGCTCAGATGCGACATCGAGAGCTACATCTATCTGCCGCTGCTCGAAGAACTGGGCACGGTGCCCACCGAGAAGTACGCGACCGGTGCCGAGATCCTCGCCCACTGCCGGGCCCTCGCCCGCCACTACGGCCTCTACCGCGACGCGCTCCTGCACACCTCGGTCACCGAGCTGCGCTGGGACGAGGACTCCGCGCACTGGCTGGTGCGCACGGACCGCGGCGACCGCTTCCGGGCCCGGTACGTGTGCATGGCGATCGGCTCCCTGCACCGGCCCAAACTGCCCGCCGTCGAGGGCATCGAGACCTTCCGCGGGCACTCCTTCCACGCAGCCCGCTGGGACTACGGGTACACCGGCGGCGGAGTCCCGGGCAGCCTCGCGGCGCTGCGGGACAAGCGGGTCGGGATCGTGGGGACGGGCGCGACGGCCGTCCAGGTGATCCCGCACCTGGCCGAGGCGGCCGAGCACCTGTACGTCTTCCAGCGCACCCCGCCCTCGGTGGGCGTACGGGCCAACCGGCCGACCGACCCGGACTGGGCGAAGGCGCTCGAACCGGGCTGGCAGCAGCGGCGCATGGACAACTTCCATGCCCTGACCTCGGGAGTCCCGCAGGAGGAGGACCTCGTCGCGGACGGCTGGACGGAGATCACGGCCAGACTCGCGGCCATCCTCCCGAAGTCCGCGGAGGCGAACCCCGAGGACGCGGCCGGTGCCGTCGAACGCGCCGACTTTCTCAAGATGGAGGAGCTGCGGGCCCGGGTCGACACCGTCGTCCGCGATCCCGCCACGGCGGCCGCGCTGAAGCCGTACTACCGGCTGTTCTGCAAGCGGCCCTGCTTCCACGACGACTACCTGGGGACCTTCAACCGTCCCGACGTCAC
Source organism: Streptomyces sp. NPDC101151 (assembly GCF_044768335.1). NCBI lineage: Bacteria > Bacillati > Actinomycetota > Actinomycetes > Kitasatosporales > Streptomycetaceae > Streptomyces > Streptomyces sp. NPDC101151. The sequence continues at coordinate 105,150 of NZ_JBIWPP010000018.1, forward strand.
CCTGGTGGACACCGGGGGTCGTGGCATCGAGCGGCTCACCGAGCACGCGGTGGTGGCGGGCGGCCGTGAGTACCCGGTGGACTGCCTGGTGTTCGCCTCGGGATACGAGTCCGAGTACGCCGTGCCGTACACCGCCCGGGCCGGCTACGAGGTCGTGGGGAGGGACGGGCTGCGGCTGTCCGACAAGTGGGCGGACGGAGCGCGAACGTTCCACGGCGTGATGGTGAATCGTTTCCCTAATTGCTTCGTCCTGTCCAAGGTCCAGTCGGGCCTGCATGTCAACGTCCCGTACATGCTGGGCGAGCAGAGCAGACACGTCGCCCACATCCTCAAGGCCGTCCAGGACCGGGGCAGGCACGTCGTGGAGGCGTCCGCCACCGGCGAGAAGGAATGGGTCGAGGAGATCCTCCGGCTCGCCAACCGCAACCTCGACTACGCCGAGTCCTGCACCCCTGGCCTGTTCAACAACGAGGGCCGCCCGAGCGAACTGCACGTCCTCAACGGCAGCTACGGCGGCGGCTCGGTGGAGTTCGTGAACGTCCTGCGCACCTGGCGCGAGGCCGGTGACCTCGCCCATCTCGAACTGAGCGACTGACCCACCCGTCCACGCAGCACCCACGCAGCAACCACGAAGGGGGACGCAAGGCCATGGACGTCTCGCCGATACCAGGATCCTCCGTCGGAGCCGTCGTGCACGGCGCCGACATCACCCCGGACCTCGACGACACCGCCGTCGAACGGATCTGGGCCGCACTCGACCGGCACTTGGTGCTGGTCTTCCGCGGCCACCAGGACCCCTCGAACGACGAACTGCTCGGCTTCGGGCGCCGCTTCGGTCACATCCCCAAGACAGGGCTCACCACCGGCGCCAGTCCTGACCACAACGAGATCCTGATCATCTCCAACATCGTGGAGAACGGACAGAAGATCGGCGTCGGCGACGCCGGCTGGATGGACTGGCACACCGACTACTCCTTCCGCCCCCGCGTCTCCCGGATCGGCTTCCTCGCCGCGGTGGAACTGCCCGTCTCGGGCGGCGGACAGACCCTGTTCACCGACATGTACGCCGTCTACGACTCCCTGCCCGGGGAACTGCGGCAGCGGCTGCACGCCTACCGGGCCCGGCACGCCCTGCGCTCCGGCTACGAGGAGACCATCGAGGAGAGTTACCAGGGCGAGGTCTCCATCGCGAGCCGCGGCGGCGACCCTCTTCCCGCCGCCACGATCCTGCCCGAGGACGGCACCTCGACCGTCCACCCGCTGATCGCCCGCAACCCGCGCACCGGCCGCCACGCGGTCTACGTCAACTCGCTCAACACCAAGCGCGTCCTCGAACTGGACCCCACCGCCAGCAAGGAACTGCTGCAGGACCTGTGCGGCCACGCCGGCGCGCCCGGGCTGACCTACGCCCACACCTGGCAGCCCGGCGACATCGTCATGTGGGACCAGCTCGGCACCGTCCACGCGAAGACGCCCTTCGACCCGGCGGACCGGCGCATCCTGCGCAAGGTGGTGGCCATCTTCGACGATCCGGTGGAGCCCTGGCGAGCGGAGGCCGCGGCGTGAGCGTCACCCCCGCGAGTCTGCACCGCAGCCGGGACGCCACCACGCCCGCGCTGCGCACCGCCCTGGACCTCCTCGACCGCAGGACCCGTCACCAGGCTGCCTACCACCTCGGCTGGATCACCGCAGCCGGCGCGCCGACCGCGGCCGACGGCGGCAAGGCCGTACGCCCCGCGCTGGCCCTGCTGTCGGCGGAGGCGGTCGGCGCGCGACCCGAGACCGCGCTGCCCGGAGCCGTCGCCGTCGAGCTGGTGCACAACTTCTCCCTGCTGCACGACGACCTGATGGACGGCGACGAGCAGCGCCGCCACCGCCGTACCGTCTGGTCGCTGTGGGGCGCCTCCAGCGCGATCCTCACCGGCGACGCGCTGCTGGCCCTCGCCCAGGAGGTGCTGCTCGACTGCGGGCTGCCCACCGCGGCGCCCGCGGCCGCACTCCTCGCCCGCACCACCCGCCGCCTGATCCACGGTCAGGTCCAGGACATGGCCTTCGAACAGCGCCAGCACGTCACGGTCGAGGAGTGCCTGGAGATGGCGGGCGGCAAGACCGCCGCACTGCTCTCGGCGAGCGCCGCGATCGGTGCGCTGCTGGCCGGGGCACCGCAGCCCGCCGTGGACGCCCTGGCGCTCTACGGCGAGCAGGTCGGACTCGCCTTCCAGCTCACCGACGACGTCCTCGGCATCTGGGGCGACCCGGCCGCCACCGGCAAGTCGGTCCACTCCGACCTCGGCTCCCGCAAGAAGTCCCTCCCGGTCGCCTACGCGCTCAACCAGGGCGGCACGCTCAGCGTCGAGCTGGCCGCGTGGCTGGCCGCGCCCGGCGACCCCGACCCGGCGGAGCTGCGCCGCGCGGCCGACCTGATCGAGGCCGCCGGCGGCCGCGACTGGGCCCGGGCCGAGGCGGTCCACCGGATGGCACTGGGCGAGGCCGCACTGCGAGGCGCCGGTCTGGACACCGGCGCGCGTGAGGAACTGCTCGCGGTCGGCAGGTTCATCGTCCATCGCGAGGTGTGATCGGCCGGCGCGAGGAACGAACGAGGAAGCCTCGCGCCGCACGGCATCGGAGCAAACAAGAGTGACACCACCCCCTGTCCCAGCGGCGGCGGTGCCACCCGGCAAGACCCGGCTCCCCGGGCAGCGTCGCCCCGGAGCCGTTTGCGGCCGTGGGCAGCGTGGCCCACGGCCTTCCCCCCTGCTCGTGCCGTCGGGCAGCACCGCCCGGTCGTCCCCCCGAGGGACATGACCCGCCGCCCCACGGCACCACCGTTTTCCCCCACCACGGAGACCACCATGCCGCAGGACGTCGACTTCCGAATACCGCTGCCCGGCCGGCAGAGCCCCGACCACCGGCGCGCGGAGGCCCACCAGTTGAAATGGCCGCGCTCCCAGGGCCTGATCACCACCGAGGCCGCCGCCCAGCGCCATCTGCGCGGCGCCTACGCCGACCTGGCCTCCCGCTTCTACCCGCACACCACCGGCGCCGACCTCGACCTCGGCGTCGACCTGATGTCGTGGTTCTTCCTCTTCGACGACCTCTTCGACGGACCGCGCGGCGAGGACCCGGAGGAGGCCCGCCGCCTCACGGACGCGGTGGCGGCCGCCCTCGACGGACCGCTCCCGCAGACCGCACCGCCCATCGCGCACGGCTTCGCCGACATCTGGCGCCGCTCCTGCGAGGGCATGTCACCCGCCTGGTGCGCACGCAGCGCACGGCACTGGCGCAACTACTTCACCGGATACGTCGACGAGGCCGTCAGCCGCTTCCACGACACCCCGTACGACTCCGCCGCCCAGTACCTGGCCGTGCGCCGGCAGACCATCGGCGTCCAGCCCACCGTGGACATGGCCGAGAGCACCGGGCACTTCGAGGTGCCCCAGCGCGTCTTCGACAGCGCCGTGCTCTCCGCGATGCTGCAGATCGCCATCGACGTCAACCTGATGTTCAACGACATCGCGTCGCTGGAGAAGGAGGAGGCCCGGGGCGAGCAGAACAACCTGGTCTTCATCCTGCAGCGGGAACACGGCTGGCCGAAGGGCCGCAGCATCGCCCACCTGCAGGACGAGGTGCACGCCCGCCTCTCCCAGTTCCTCCTCCTGGAGACCTGCCTGCCCAAGGTGTGCGACATCTACGACCTCGACGCCGGCGAGCGAGAGGCCGTCGAGCGGTACCGCACCGACGCCGTGCGCACCGTGATCCGCGGCTCCCACGACTGGCACCGCTCCTCCGGCCGCTACGACGCCGAGTTCGCGGTCGCCGCCGGCCTCCAGGGCTACCTCGAAGAACTCGGCGGCAGCCGCCGCTAGTCCCCCACCCACCACCCACCCGATGTGAGGTTGCGATGCCCCAGCAGACCTACAGCTCCGGGACGGCCCCCGGAGCGGTCCCCGTCGTCGGCCACGCCCTGCAGATGATGCGCCGGCCCGTGCGGTTCATGTCGTCGCTGTCCGCCCACGGCGACCTGGTGAAGATCAAGATCGGTCCGACCTCCGCCTACGTGCCCTGCCACCCGAGCCTGCTGCGCGACGTCCTGACCAACGACCGCACCTACGACAAGGGCGGCATCTTCTACGACCGGGCCCGTGACATCGCCGGAAACGGGCTGGTCACCTGCCCGTTCAAGGACCACCGCCGACAGCGCCGGCTGATGCAGTCGGCCTTCCAGCGCTCCCAGCTCAAGCGCTACGCCACCGCCATGCACGCCGAGATCGAGGCCACCTCCGAGCGCTGGCACGACGGCATGGTCGTCGACGCCTTCCAGGAGCTGTACGGCATGGCCCTGCGCACGGTCGCCCGCACCCTGTACTCCACCCCCGTCAGCAAGGAACTCACCGACGGCGTGGAACGCGCCTTCGACACGGTGCTCAACGGGCTGTTCCGGCAGATGTTCCTGCCCCGCTTCCTGCGCCGGCTGCCCACCCCGGCCAACCGCCGCTACCGGCGCAACCTGGACTACCTGCACGCGACCACCCAGCAGCTCATCGACGACTACCGCAGGGACGACGCCGAACACGACGACCTCCTCTCCGCCCTGCTCGCCTCCCGCGACGAGGACGGCAGCCGACTGGACGACACCGAGATCCACGACCAGGTCATCACCGTGATGGCGGCCGGCACCGAGACCGTCGCCGGCACCCTCACCTGGATCTTCCACCTGCTCTCCCAGCACCCCGCCGTCGAGGCCGCGCTCCACGAGGAGATCGACACCGTCCTCGGCGGCCGGGAACCGCAGTGGGACGACCTGCCGAACCTCTCGCTGACCGACCGCATCATCAGCGAGACCCTCCGGCTGCACCCGCCGGCCTGGCTGTTCACCCGGCTCACCGCCGACGACACCGAACTGGCCGGACAGCACCTGCCCAAGGGGACCACCATCGTCTTCAGCCCCGCAGCGGTGGCGCTGAACGAGGAGGCCTACCCCGACGAGCGGCGCTTCGACCCCGACCGCTGGCTGCCCGACCGGGTCACCCCGCTCGCCCGCCAGGCGTTCATGCCGTTCGGCACCGGCGCCCGCAAGTGCATCGGCGACCTGTACGCCCGTACCGAGGCCACGCTCGGGCTCGCCACCATCCTGAGCAAGTGGCGGATCACCTGCGAGCCCGACGCCGACGTCCGGCCCGTCCCGCTGGCCACCGTCTACCACCCCCGCCGGCTGCGGCTGCGGATCAACAGCCGCACCGACCGCCCCACCGCGGCGGCCGTCCCCTCGGCCGGGTTCGGCGGGGGTGATGCCGCGTGAGCGGGGCCGGGACGGTCGAACTGGCCCAGCCCCGCGGCTTCTGCGCGGGCGTACGGCGGGCCATAGGCATCGTGGAGCGGGCCCTGGACCTGCACGGCGCACCGGTCTACGTGCGCAAGGAGATCGTGCACAACCACCACATCGTCTCCGAACTGGAAAAACGCGGAGCCGTCTTCGTGGACGGCGAGGAGGAGGTCCCGCACGGCGCCGTGTGCGTCTTCTCCGCCCACGGCGTCTCCCCGGCGGTGCGGGCCGGCGCCGACCAAAGGCAGCTGGAGGTCATCGACGCCACCTGCCCGCTGGTGGCCAAGGTGCACCAGGAGGCGCTGCGTTTCGCCCGCGACGGCCGCACCATCCTGCTGGTCGGGCACGCCGGCCACGAGGAGGTCGACGGTGTCCTCGGCGAGGCGCCCGAGCGCACGGTCGTGGTCGAGACGGTGGAGGACGTGGCCCGGCTCGACCTGCCGGACGACACCCCGGTCGCCTTCCTCACCCAGACCACCCTGTCCTTCGACGAGACCGCGAAGGTGGTCCAGGCGCTCCGCGTACGGTTCGGCAACCTCGTCGCCCCCGGCGGCGACGACATCTGCTACGCGAGCCAGAACCGGCAGAACGCCGTCAAGGACCTGGCACGCCGTCACGACCTGGTCCTCGTCGTGGGGTCCGGCAACTCAAGCAACTCGCTGCGCATGGTCGAGGTGGCGCGCGAACACGGCTGCCGGGCCCACCTCGTGCCCGACCGGGACCACTTCCAGGAGGCCTGGCTGGACGGTGCGTCGAGCATCGGCGTCAGCGCCGGCGCCAGCGCACCCGAGGTCCTCGTCCGCGGGCTCCTCGACCGGCTGTCCGAACTCGGTTACGGCGACGTGGAGTTGCAGCAGGCGATGCCCGAGGACGTGGTCTTCTCCATGCCGGCCCGGCTGGCCGACCCGGTCACCGGCCGGATTCCGCGCACACCGCTCGCGGACGAGGCACAGGTGCGATGAACGCAGCAGAGGAGATACGCGTGACGACGGAGACACGCGCGGCGGAGACCGGCACCGGGAAGAGTGTCGTCGAGGAGATACGGGGGCCCGAGGACCTGCGGGCCATGTCCGCGCAGCAGGTCCACCGGCTCGTACCGGAGATCCGGCGGCTGCTGGTGGACACCGTCACCCGCACCGGCGGTCACCTCGGCCCCAACCTCGGGGTCGTCGAGCTGTCCATCGCCCTGCACCGCGTCTTCGAGTCACCCCGTGACCGCATCCTGTGGGACACCGGCCACCAGTCCTACGTCCACAAGATCCTCACCGGCCGCGCCGGCGCACTCGGCTCGCTCAGGCAGCGCGGCGGACTGTCCGGATACCCCTGCAGGGCCGAGTCCCCGCACGACGTCATCGAGAACTCGCACGCCTCCACCGTGCTGTCCTGGGCGGCCGGCGTGGCCCACGCGTACGGCGTGCGCAAGAACACCGAGGACACCGGCCGGGCCGTGGTGGCCGTACTCGGCGACGGGGCGCTCACCGGGGGCATGGCCTGGGAGGCGCTGAACAATCTCGCGAGCGCGCCCGGCCACCCGGTGATCGTCGTGCTCAACGACAACACCCGCTCCTACGGGCCCACCGTCGGCGGCATCGCCGAACACCTGGCCGCGCTGCGCGACGAGACCACCCCGGAGTGCATGTTCGAGACCCTGGGCCTCGGCTATCTGGGGCCCGTGGACGGACACGACATCACGGCCGTGGAGGCGGCCCTGCGCCGGGCACGCGACCTCGGCCGGTCCGCCGTCGTGCACTGCGTCACCGAGAAGGGCCGCGGCCACGCCCCGGCCGAACAGGACGAGGCGGACCGGCAGCACGCCGTACGCCCCCGGCGCTCCGGTAGGCCGGGCGGTGACGGCTCGCCCTCCTGGACCGCCGTCTTCGGCCGTGAGCTGGCCGAACTCGGCGCACGGCGACCGGACCTGGTGGCCGTCACCGCGGCCATGCTCCACCCGACCGGCCTGACCGAGTTCGCCGCCCGGCACCCGGAACGCACCCTCGACGTGGGTATCGCCGAACAGCACGCGGTGACCGCCGCGGCCGGCCTGGCCCTCGGCGGAATGCACCCGGTGGTGGCGATCTACGCCACCTTCCTCAACCGCGCCTTCGACCAGCTGCTCATGGACGCGGCCCTGCACCGCGCCCCCGTGACGCTGGTCCTGGACCGGGCGGGCGTCACCGGGGACGACGGCCCCTCGCACAACGGCATGTGGGACCTGTCGCTGCTGAACATCGTCCCCGGACTGCGGACGGCGGTGCCACGCGACGCCGGCACCCTGCGCCGTGCGCTGCGCGAGGCCGTAGCCGTGCACGACGGGCCCACCGCCCTGCGCTTCCCCAAGGGCACCACGGGCCAGGACATTCCCGCCGTCGACACCGTCGGCGGGGTCGACGTGCTCCGTCGGGGGGAGCGCGCGGACCTGCTCCTGATCTCCGTGGGGGCCATGGCCGGCACCTGCCTGGAGACCGCCGCGCTGCTCGCCCTGGAGGGCGTCGGTGTCACCGTCGTCGACCCGCGCTGGATCAAGCCGGTGCCGCAGGCCCTGGTGGAACTGAGCCTCGGACATCGCCTGGTCGCCACGGTCGAGGACAACGGTCGGGCCGGCGGAGCCGGAGCCGCGGTGGCCCAGGCGCTGGGCGATGCGGGCGCGCCCGCTCCCGTCCGCACCTTCGGTCTGCCCCAGCGGTTCCTCGCCCACGGCTCCCGGTCCGAGATCCTCGAGTCCGCCGGACTCACCGCGCCGCGCATCGCCGACGAACTCGCGGCGGCCCTCACCTACAGCCGCGCGGGCCTGACCCGCGCCCAACTCGCCGTACCGCACCAGGCAGTTCCCCACACAGCCGCACCTCCACACTGAGGAGAAACGTGCCATGTCCGTCTCGCTCGGGGTGCCCACCGTGCCGACGCGCCTCGCCCCACGCCGTGCCAGCCGGCAGATCCAGGTCGGGTCCGTGGCCGTCGGCGGCGACGCGCCCATCTCCGTCCAGTCCATGACCACGACCCCGACCGCCGATGTCGGGGCCACCCTCCAGCAGATCGCCGAACTGACCGCGTCCGGCTGCCAGATCGTCCGGGTGGCCTGCCCCTCGCAGGACGACGCGGACGCGCTGCCGGCCATCGCCCGGAAGTCCCCGATCCCCGTGATCGCCGACATCCACTTCCAGCCCCGCTATGTGTTCGCCGCGATCGACGCCGGATGCGCGGGCGTCCGCGTCAACCCCGGCAACATCCGGCAGTTCGACGACAAGGTCAAGGAGATCGCCCGGGCGGCCGGGGACGCGGGCGTCCCGATCCGCATCGGGGTGAACGCGGGCTCCCTCGACCGGCGCCTCTTGGCCAAGTACGGCAAGGCCACCCCGCAGGCGCTGGTGGAGTCCGCGCTGTGGGAGTGCTCGCTGTTCGAGGAGCACGGCTTCCGGGACCTCAAGATCTCCGTCAAGCACAACGACCCGGTCGTGACGGTCAGTGCCTACCGGCTGCTCGCCGAGCAGTGCGACTACCCGCTCCATCTGGGCGTCACCGAGGCCGGCCCCGCCTTCCAGGGCACGATCAAGTCCGCCGTCGCCTTCGGCGCGCTGCTGAGCGAGGGCATCGGCGACACCATCCGCGTCTCGCTTTCGGCCCCGCCCGCCGAGGAGGCCAAGGTCGGCATCCAGATCCTGGAGTCGCTGAACCTGAGGCAGCGCCGGCTGGAGATCGTGTCGTGCCCGTCCTGCGGGCGGGCCCAGGTCGACGTGTACCGGCTCGCCGACGAGGTGACCGCCGGCCTCGAGGGCATGGAGGTCCCGCTGCGTGTCGCCGTCATGGGATGCGTGGTGAACGGCCCGGGCGAGGCCCGGGAGGCCGACCTCGGGGTCGCCTCCGGCAACGGCAAGGGCCAGATCTTCGTCAAGGGCGAGGTCGTGCGGACCGTACCCGAGTCGAAGATCGTCGAGACGCTCATCGACGAGGCACTCAAGCTCGCCGAGCAGATGGAGAGGGAGATGGAGAGGGAGAAGGAACGTCCATGACCTACGTGATCGCCCAGCCCTGCGTCGACATCAAGGACAAGGCCTGCATCGAGGAGTGCCCGGTCGACTGCATCTACGAAGGACAGCGCGCCCTCTACATTCACCCGGACGAGTGCGTGGACTGCGGAGCCTGCGAGCCGGTCTGCCCGGTCGAGGCGATCTTCTACGAGGACGACACCCCGCGGGAGTGGTCGGAGTACCGGACGGCGAACGCCGAGTTCTTCGACGACCTCGGCTCGCCCGGGGGCGCCGCCGCCCACGGGCTGATCGACCGGGACCACCCGGTCGTCGCCCAGCACCCGGTCGGCACGGGCTGAGCGCGGCGCCGTCGGGGACGCACGACGCCCCGGCGGCGCCTCAGGCCACCCGGTGGCCGTTCTCCAGCTCCACCGTGCCCGCACTCTCCGCCAGGACGTCCAGCGCGGCCAGGACACGCCGGCCGAGGGCACCGGGCAGATGGTCCGGGATGTCCGCACGGGCGACCAGACGCCAGGACAGCAGCTCTTCCTCCTGCAGCCGAATGGCCTTGAACTCGGCCTCGGTGAGGACACCGCCGTCGTACAGATAGGCGACCAGCGGCGGCCGTCCCGTCCCGTGCGCCCAGTCCACCGCCAGCAGCCGTCCAGGCTCCCGGTCGAGGCCGATCTCCTCCCGGGTCTCCCGGCGGGCCCCCTGGCGCGGTGTCTCGCCGTCGTCGGACTCGACCGTGCCGCCCGGAAGCGCCCAGCCCTCGCGGTAGTTGGGCTCGACGAGCAGCACCCGCCCCTCGGCGTCCCGGAAGAGTGCGGCGGCACCGGCGAGGACACGGGGGAGGCTCGCGATGTACGTGGCGAAGTCCGCAGTGGTCATTCTGCAGAGGGTAACGGGCCTCCGTGACCCCGAAGGAGCTGCCCGACGTCCTCCGTCTCCGGGTGGTGGGGCCCCAGGACACGCGGCTGCCGCGGCAGCAGCTCCTCGGCCAGTGCCACGGCCTCCGCCGCCGCCCCGGAGCCCCGCAGTGCGACGGCCGGCTGATGGGCGCTGGACAGCGTCTCGACGGAGTCCGGGCCCAGCGCACCGGTCCTCGCCCTGGAAGAAGGCGACCTCGACCGCCTCGCCGTCGGGCCGCCGGGTGCCGCGAGGCGCCAGGCCGAGGGCGTCGTTGACGACGTGCGCGCAGGTCAGCGCGCGGTCGGGGGAGAGGAGCGTGGCCGCGCCGACGGCCGGGCCGCCGTCCCGGCGCAGCACCGAGACCACCGCCGGCTCACCCGCGGGCCTGCGGAACCAGTTCACCCCTAGGCTGCGCGCACCTCATGCCGCCAGGTGCCGAAACGGTCATCGTGGCCGCACCCTTGACGCCCACGATGCCGAGTTTGAGGTCCTTGCCGACTTCCGGCCCGAACTCGACCGTGAACGACTCCGGCGGGTTCGCGGCACCGCGGACCGCGTCGTGCACCTCGTCCAGCAGCGGGCCCAGCGGGCGCAGCGTCGCCCGCAGCGCGTCGGCGGCCGCGGCCCGGCCCCCGCCGCGCGAGGCGGGGCTCGGCACGCCGAACTCCGCAGGCAGGCCGTCGTCCGTCAACGGCTCGCCGACATCGGCGAGTTCCACACGGACCGCGGCTCCGGCCAGGTCGAGTTCCAAGTACTCCGGCATGGGGTCACTGTGCCGACCGGCGCACCGTGATGACGGCGCCTTCGGCGGATTCGAGCCGCCGGAGGCGGCCTCCTCCCGCTGCGGCTCGCTCGTCAGCCGAAGGGTGCGCTCCGCCAGGTCGCTGATCCGTACCCCGTCGAAGCCGAACACCGCGCTGCGGACCGTGTCCCGCAGCGGGTCCTTCCACTGGGCCGGAATGGCCGCCGCGCCGGTGAGCACTCCGGCCACCGAGCCGGCCGTCGCGCCGTTGGAGTCGGTGTCCAGCCCGCCGCGGACGGTGAGGGCGATGGTGCGGGTGAAGTCCCCGTCGCCGTAGAGCAGCCCGGCCGTGAGGACGGCCGCGTTCGGGACGGTGTGGATCCAGCCCAGACCGGCGGTCTCCGCCGACACCGTGGCCAGCGTCTCCTCCCAGGGCAGGCGGGTCTCGTGCAGCGACACCACCCGGCGCACGGTGCGCGCCAGCCGGCTGCCCGCCGGGATCAGGGCGAGCGCGGTCTCCAGTGCCTCCCGCACGCCCGGCGCGGTGAAGGCCGCCGAGACCAGCGCGGCCGCGAACATCGCGCCGTAGACGCCGTTGCCGGTGTGGGAGAGCACCGCGTCCCGCCGGGCCAGCGAGGCCGCGCGGCGCGGATCGCCGGGGCAGGTCCAGCCGTAGACGTCGGCGCGGATCAGGGCCCCGATCCACTCCTGGTACGGGTTGTCGTACGTCGCCGTCAGCGGCGGCTTCAGACCGTTCGCGAGGTTGCGGTACGCCGCCCGTTCCGCGGTGAACGTCTGCAGGTACGGCAGCCTGAGCAGCCACAGGTCGCCGACCTGCTCGGTGCTGAAGCCGAAGCCGTGGGTCTCCAGCAGGTGCAGACCGAGGATGGCGTAGTCGACGTCGTCGTCGCGGCAGCTGCCGTGGATCCGGCCGCGCACGCACTGGCGCCACTCCGGGCGCAGTACGGCGCCGTCGGCCGCGTCGGCGGGCTCGGGCAGGTAGTCGGTGAGCGGCAGGGCTGCGGCCTGCCGCAGATAGCGGTCGATGCGGTCACGGGTCCACACCTCGCCCTGCTCGACCGGTTTGCCGAGCATGTTGCCCGCGATCCGGCCGAGCCAGCCCCCGTGGATGCGGTCGGCGAGGTCCGGAACGGTGTCCTGGTGGCTCATGGCTGGGGTCTACCCGTTTTCCCCGCCGCCTCCCAGCGGCTTCCCAGGGTTCGGTCGGGGCATGACGGCGGGGGTGTCCTCCGGTTATGGTCGCAGCGGCGCGACTGGCCCTGACGTGCGCGGGGCCCGGAGAGCAAGGGGAAAGCAAGGTGGCGGACGCTGCAGTGAACGAGACCCGTCGGGTGCTCATCGCCGCGGACAAGTTCAAGGGCTCGCTGACGGCCGTGCAGGTCGCCGAGCGGGTCACGGCCGGGCTGCGCCGGGTCGCGCCCGGCCTCGATGTAGAGGCGCTGCCCGTGGCCGACGGCGGCGACGGGACCGTGGACGCTGCGGTCGCGGCGGGCTTCGAGCGCCGGGAGGTCCGGGTCGCCGGGCCTCTGGGCACCGAGGTGACGGCCGCCTTCGCGCTGCGCGGCGACACCGCGGTCGTGGAGATGGCCGAGGCGAGCGGCCTGCAGCGGCTGCCGGCCGGTGTTTTCGCACCGCTGACCGCCTCCACGTACGGCTCCGGGGAGCTGCTGCGGGCCGCGCTGGACGCGGGAGCCCGGACGATCGTGTTCGGCGTCGGCGGGAGCGCCACGACGGACGGCGGCGCCGGCATGCTGGCCGCCCTGGGTGCCCGGTTCCTGGACGAGGCCGGGGAGCCGGTGCCGCCGGGCGGCGGCGGACTGGCCGAGCTGGCGCGGGCGGACCTGTCCGGCCTCGACCCGCGCCTGTCCTCGGTCGAGCTGGTACTCGCCAGCGACGTCGACAACCCGCTGACCGGGCCGAAGGGCGCGCCCGCGGTGTACGGGCCGCAGAAGGGGGCGTCCCCGGACGACGTGGCGACCCTGGACGCGGCCCTCGCCCACTTCGCCAAGGTGCTGGAGGCGGCCGTGGGGCCGCGGGCCGCCGAGCACGCGGCGGCGCCGGGTGCCGGGGCGGCGGGTGGCATCGGCTACGGCGCGCTGCTCCTGGGTGCCCGCTTCCGGCCCGGCATCGAGGTCATGCTCGACGTCCTCGGCTTTGCACCGGCGCTGGAGCGGGCCGATCTGGTGATCACCGGTGAGGGGTCGCTGGACGAGCAGACCCTGCACGGCAAGGCGCCGGCGGGGGTTGCCGCGGCGGCCCGGGCGGCCGGCAAGGAGGTCGTCGCGGTGTGCGGCCGACTCGCTCTGCCGCAGGAGGCGTTGCTGCGGGCCGGTATCGGTCGGGCCTACCCCCTCACCTCGGTCGAGCCCGACATCGCGAAGTGCATCGCGGATGCCGGCCCGATCCTGGAACGCGTCGCGGCCCGGATCGCCGAGGACAACTTGATCTGACGCACCTGGGGGCTCCGCCCCCGGACCCCCGCTTCCCACCTGCCCACCCGACTCGGTCGGCTACGAGGAAGACGGGCGGGCAGGCGGGCCAGGGGGTCTCGGGGGCGGCCCCCCAGGGCTGTCACCCCGGTGCCGCGCACAAAGCGAAGGGCCCCGGATCCCATCGGATCCGGGGCCCTCGAAGCGGAGCGCTAGGGCAGCTGGGCCGCCCGCGCCTCACGACGGTTGTCGCGGAAGTTGTTCACCCGGCGCGCCGTGGCGAACAGCGGGATCACCGCGCCCATGACCAGCTGCAGGGCACAGCCCGTCTGGAGGAGCAGCTGACCGCTCGGGGCGTCGAAGGCCCAGGCGGCCAGGAGCCCCATGGACAGGACGATCCAGCCGAGCATGGCGCCGGCCAGGCGGCCCCGCGGCTTCGGGTACTCCACGCGGCTCACCATCAGCCAGGCGGTGCCCAGGATCGCCAGCAGCGTCGCCACGAAGGGCAGCTCGAGCAGGACGATCGAGACGACCGTCAGCGCGCCGAACGGCGAGGGCATGCCCTGGAACATGCCGTTCCTCGGGGTCACGCAGGAGAAGCGGGCCAGACGCAGGACGACGGCCAGGAGCACCACGATTGCCCCGAGCGCCGCCATTCGCTGGTGCGCGTCGTCCGCGACCATGCCGTAGACGAGGACGAAGTACGCGGGGGCGAGCCCGAAGCTGATCAGGTCGGAGAGGTTGTCCAGCTCCGCGCCCATCGGGGAGGAACGGAGCTTCCTCGCCACCAGGCCGTCGAACAGGTCGAAGACCGCCGCGCAGAGCATCAGGATGACCGCCGTGGCCGCACTGTGGCGGGCCATGCCGGACTCCTGGCTGCCGGTGAGGTGCGGGATCAGGATCCCGGTGGTGGTGAAGTACACCGCCATGAAGCCGCACGTGGCGTTGCCCAGGGTGAGGGTGTCCGCTATTGAGAGGCGGAGAGAAAGAGGCATCTCCTCTTCTTCGTCCACCTCGTCGGCCTCGGGCACCCAGCCCGCCTGGGTCTCCGGATCAATCACGGTCAATGCGAGTCACCCCAGCCACGGTCTTCTGACCGACCTCGACCGCGACCTCCACGCCCTCGGGCAGGTAGAGGTCGACACGCGAGCCGAAGCGGATCAGACCGATCCGGTCACCCTGCTCGACCTTCGTGCCTTCCGGGATGTAGGGCACGATGCGGCGGGCCACCGCACCGGCGATCTGGATCATCTCGATGTCACCGAGTTCGGTGTCGAAATGCCAGACTACGCGCTCGTTGTTCTCGCTCTCCTTGTTGAAAGCGGGAACGAAGCCGCCCGGGATGTGCTCGACCGATGTCACCGTGCCCGAGAGGGGCGCGCGGTTGACGTGGACATTGAGCGGGCTCATGAAGATCGCGACGCGGGTGCGGCCGTCCTTCCAGGGCATGATGCTCTGCACCACACCGTCGGCGGGCGAGATGACCCGGCCCTGGGCGATCTCGCGCTCGGGGTCGCGGAAGAACCACAGCATGCCCGCCGCGAGCGCGGTGGCGGGCACGGCAACGGCCTTGGCTGCGCCCGAGCGGCGGGCGCGGGCCAGGCTGAGGGCTGCGGTGGCGACGGTCGGGAGAAGCCACGGCGATGCTCCGCGCGCGAGGCGTACGCCTACCTGGCGGTCGCGAGGTGCAGAGGTTTGGCTGTGGGGCATGGATGACCTTCGTAGCGGATGATGCCGCGCTCAACGGGGGACGGCGGCTTTCCGGGGATCGTACCGGTCGCGGGCTGCAACTGGGCAAGCCAGGCAGCCGAGTCGGTGCTCGAACAGTGCCTACGGGGTGTGATCTTCTTCTCGAAGAAAACACCCCGTTTCCGGACAATCAGCCCTGGAATCGATACTCTTCGAGCAGTCTGCGACCGATGATCATTTTCTGGATCTCGGCGGTACCTTCACCGATCAGCAGCATCGGGGCCTCTCGGTAGAGGCGCTCGATCTCGTACTCCTTGGAGAAGCCGTAGCCGCCGTGGATCCGGAAGGCATCCTCCACGACCTCCTTGCAGTACTCGGAGGCGAGGTACTTCGCCATCCCCGCTTCGAGGTCGTTTCGTTCCCCTGAATCCTTTTTGCGTGCCGCGTTGACCATCATGGCATGCGCGGCCTCGACCTTGGTGGCCATCTCGGCCAGCTTGAACTGGATGGCCTGGTGCTGGGCGATCGCCTTGCCGAAAGTGTGTCGCTGCTGGGCGTACTGGACACCCAGTTCGAAGGCACGCTGAGCGACGCCGCAGCCACGCGCCGCCACATTGACGCGGCCGACCTCCACGCCGTCCATCATTTGGTAAAAACCTCGGCCGGTGACGCCGCCGAGCACCCGATCGGCCGGTACCCGCAGGCCGTCCATGATCAGTTCGGTGGTGTCGACGCCCTTGTAGCCCATCTTGTCGATCTTGCCCGGGATGGTGAGGCCGGGACGGACCTCGCCGAAGCCGGGCTCCTTCTCCACCAGGAAGGTCGTCATCGACTTGTGGGGCGCCGTGCCCTCGGGGTGTCCTTCGTCACTTCGGACCAGGACGGCCACCAGGGACGAGGTCCCGCCGTTCGTCAGCCACATCTTCTGGCCGTTCAGGACGTACTCGTCGCCGTCCTTGACCGCCTTCGAGGTGATGGCCGACACGTCGGAGCCCAGGCCGGGCTCGGACATCGAGAAGGCGCCCCGGATGTCGCCGGCGGCCATGCGCGGCAGGAAGTGGTCCTTCTGCTCCTGCGTGCCGTGCTGCTTGAGCATGTACGCGACGATGAAGTGCGTGTTGATGATGCCGGACACCGACATCCAGCCACGGGCGATCTCCTCCACGCACAGCGCGTAGGTGAGGAGCGACTCGCCCAGGCCCCCGTACTCCTCGGGAATCATCAGACCGAACAGGCCGAGTTCCTTCAGGCCGTCCACGATCTGCTGCGGGTACTCGTCGCGGTGCTCCAGCCCGGTCGCGACAGGGATGATCTCCTTGTCGACAAAGTCCCGAACGGTGGAGATGATCTCCTGCTGGACGTCGGTCAGACCGGCGGTCTGGGCGAGACGGGCCATGGCCTACTTCTCCGTGTTCTTGTCCGCGGGTGCGGTCAGTTCCGGGCGGCCGGGCTGCTCGCCGCCGCGCTCCTTGATGTACGTCTCGGTCGGCACCATGACCTTGCGGCGGAACACGCAGACCAGCGTGCCGTCCTGCTTGTAGCCCTTGGTCTCGACGTAGACGATCCCGCGGTCGTTCTTCGACTTGGACGGCCACTTGTCGAGCACGGTCGTCTGGCCGTAGATCGTGTCGCCGTGGAAGGTCGGCGCCACGTGCTTGAGCGACTCGATCTCCAGGTTGGCGATCGCCTTGCCGGAGATGTCCGGGACGGACATGCCGAGCAGCAGGGAGTAGATGTAGTTGCCCACGACGACGTTCTTGCCGAAGTCCGTCGTCTTCTCCGCATAGTTCGTGTCCATGTGGAGGGGGTGGTGGTTCATGGTGAGGAGACAGAACAGGTGGTCGTCGTACTCGGTGACCGTCTTGCCCGGCCAGTGCTTGTACGTCGCCCCGACCTCGAACTCCTCGTAGGTGCGTCCGAACTGCATCGCGCTCAGGCCTCCGGGATCTCGAACTTGCTGGTGCGCTGGAGGCCGGCGGCGCGTCCCTTGCCGGAGACGACCAGGGCCATCTTGCGGCTGGCCTCGTCGATCATCTCGTCGCCGAGCATCGCGGAGCCCTTCTTGCCGCCCGCCTCGGACGTGTAGTAGTCGTACGCGTCCAGGATCAGCTCGGCGTGGTCGTAGTCCTCCTGGGACGGCGAGAAGATCTCGTTGGACGCCTCGACCTGGCCCGGGTGCAGCACCCACTTGCCGTCGAAGCCGAGCGCGGCGGCGCGCTGCGCGACCGCGCGGTAGCCGTCGATGTTGCGGATCTGCAGGTAGGGGCCGTCGATCGCCTGCAGGTTGTTGGCGCGGGCGGCCATCAGGATCTTCATCAGGATGTAGTGGTAGGCGTCCGCCGGGTAGCCGGGCGGCTGCTCGCCCACGACGAGCGACTTCATGTTGATGGACGCCATGAAGTCGGCCGGGCCGAAGATGATCGTCTCGACGCGCGGGGAAGCCTGCGCGATCGCGTTGACGTTGTTGAGGCCCTGGGCGTTCTCGATCTGCGCCTCGATGCCGATCTTGCCGACCTCGAAGCCCATGGTCTTCTCGATCTGCGTCAGCAGCAGGTCGAGGGCGACGATCTGCTCGGCGGTCTGGACCTTCGGCAGCATGATGCAGTCGAGGTTCTGGCCCGCGCCCTCGACCACGGTCACGACGTCGCGGTACGTCCACTCGGTCGTCCAGTCGTTGACGCGCACGACGCGCGTCTTGCCCGTCCAGTCGCCCTCGTTGAGGAACTTGACGATGGTGTGCCGCGCCTCGGGCTTCGCGAGCGGTGCGCACGCGTCCTCCAGGTCCAGGAAGACCTGGTCCGCCGGGAGGCCCTGCGCCTTCTCCAGGAAGCGCGGGTTGCTTCCGGGCACGGCGAGGCAGGAGCGCCGCGGACGAAGACGGTTGACGGTCATGCGGGGACCTCCAGGGGGTCGAGCTTGTTCGCTTTCCGGATCTCGTCGACGATACGGCCGATGATCCCGGTGATGTCGAAGTCCTTCGGGGTGAACACCGCGGCCACGCCGGCGGCCTTCAGCTGCTCGGCGTCGGCGTTCGGGATGATCCCGCCCGCGATCACCGGGATGTCGTTCGCGCCGGCCTCCCGCAGCCGGTCCAGCACGTCCGGGACCAGCTGGGCGTGCGAGCCGGAGAGGATGGACAGGCCGACCGCGTGCACGTCCTCGGCGAGGGCCGCGTCCACGATCTGCTCCGGGGTGAGCCGGATGCCCTGGTAGACCACCTCGAAGCCGGCGTCACGGGCGCGCACGGCTATCTGCTCGGCGCCGTTGGAGTGCCCGTCCAGGCCCGGCTTGCCGACCAGGAAGCGCAGCTTGCCGGAGCCCAGGTCGCGGGCGGTGGCGTCCACCTTGGCCCGGACCTCGGCCAGCGCCGAGCCCTCCTCGACCGGGACGGCCACCGGCGCCGAGGAGACACCGGTCGGCGCCCGGAACTCCCCGAAGACCTCGCGCAGGGCCCCGGCCCACTCGCCGGTCGTGACCCCGGCGCGGGCGCACTCCAGGGTGGCCTCCATGAGGTTGCCGGTGCCCTTGGCGGCCTCCTTCAGCCGCTCCAGCGCCTTGCACGGGCGCGGGTGGTTGAAGGGCGGCTGGTAGCGCGTGTCGCGCCAGGTGCCGATCGCTTCGACGACGCGGGCCTCGACGGCCGGGTCGACCGTCTGGATCGCCGCGTCCAGATCGGCGGTCAGCGGGTTCGGCTCGGTCGTCTCGAAGATGTTGACGCCGACGATCTTCTCCTGGCCGGACTCGATCCGGCCCCGGCGCTCGGCGTGCGAGGCGACGAGCTGCGACTTGAGGTAGCCGGACTCGACGGCCGCCATCGCGCCGCCCATCTCCTGGATCCGGTCGATCTCCGTGAGGGAGTCCTCGACCAGCTGGGTCACCTTCGCCTCGATGACCTGCGAGCCCTCGAAGATGTCCTCGTACTCCAGCAGGTCGCTCTCGTGCGCGAGCACCTGCTGGATGCGCAGCGACCACTGCTGGTCCCAGGGGCGGGGCAGGCCCAGCGCCTCGTTCCAGGCGGGCAGCTGCACGGCACGCGCGCGTGCGTCCTTGGAGAGGGTCACGGCCAGCATCTCCAGCACGATCCGCTGGACGTTGTTCTCCGGCTGTGCCTCGGTCAGGCCGAGCGAGTTGACCTGGACGCCGTAGCGGAACCGGCGCTGCTTGGCGTTCTCGATGCCGTACCGCTCACGCGTGACCTTGTCCCAGATGCGCCCGAAGGCCCGCATCTTGCACATCTCCTCGACGAAGCGGACGCCCGCGTTCACGAAGAAGGAGATGCGGGCGACCACGTCGCCCATGCGCTCCTGCGGCACCTGGCCGGAGTCGCGCACGGCGTCGAGGACGGCGATCGCGGTGGACATCGCGTACGCGATCTCCTGCACCGGTGTGGCCCCGGCCTCCTGCAGGTGGTAGCTGCAGATGTTGATCGGGTTCCACTTCGGGATGTGGGAGACCGTGTACGCGATCATGTCCGTCGTCAGGCGGAGCGACGGCCCGGGCGGGAAGACGTGCGTCCCGCGGGAGAGGTACTCCTTGACGATGTCGTTCTGGGTCGTGCCCTGGAGCTTGGTGATGTCCGCGCCCTGCTCCTCGGCGACGACCTGGTAGAGCGCCAGCAGCCACATGGCGGTGGCGTTGATCGTCATCGAGGTGTTCATCTGCTCCAGGGGGATGTCCTGGAACAGCCGGCGCATGTCACCGAGATGCGAGACGGGCACGCCCACCCGGCCGACCTCGCCGCGGGCGAGGATGTGGTCGGGGTCGTAGCCGGTCTGCGTCGGCAGGTCGAACGCCACCGACAGACCGGTCTGGCCCTTGGCGAGGTTGCGCCGGTACAGCTCGTTGGACGCCTCGGCCGTGGAGTGGCCGGCGTACGTCCGCATGAGCCACGGACGGTCCTTCTGACGCTCTGTCATCAAAGGCTCTCAGACGTTCCGGAAACGGTTGATGGCGTCGATGTGCTTGGCGCGCATCTCCTCGTCGCGCACGCCCAGGCCCTCCTCGGGGGCGAGGCACAGCACCCCGACCTTGCCCTGGTGGAGGTTGCGGTGGACGTCGTAGGCCGCCTGGCCGGTGTCCTCCAGGGAGTACGTCTTCGACAGGGTCGGGTGGATCTTGCCCTTGGCGATGAGGCGGTTGGCCTCCCAGGCCTCGCGGTAGTTGGCGAAGTGCGAGCCGATGATCCGCTTCAGGGACATCCACAGGTAGCGGTTGTCGTACTCGTGCATGTAGCCCGAGGTCGAGGCGCAGGTGGTGATGGTGCCGCCCTTGCGGGTGACGTAGACCGAGGCGCCGAAGGTCTCGCGACCCGGGTGCTCGAAGACGATGTCGATGTCCTCGCCGCCGGTGAACTCACGGATGCGCTTGCCGAAGCGCTTCCACTCCTTCGGGTCCTGGGTGTGCTCGTCCTTCCAGAACTTGTAGCCCTCGGCGTTGCGGTCGATGATCGCCTCGGCGCCCATCGAGCGGCAGATGTCCGCCTTCTGGTCGCTGGAGACGACACAGATCGGGTTGGCGCCGCCGGCCAGCGCGAACTGGGTGGCGTACGAGCCGAGGCCGCCGCTCGCGCCCCAGATCAGGACGTTGTCGCCCTGCTTCATGCCGGCGCCGTTGCGGGAGACCAGCTGCCGGTAGGCGGTGGAGTTGACCAGGCCCGGGGCCGCGGCCTCCTCCCAGCTGAGGTGCTTGGGCTTCGGCATCAGCTGGTTGGACTTGACGAGCGCGATCTCGGCGAGGCCGCCGAAGTTGGTCTCGAAGCCCCAGATGCGCTGCTCGGGGTCGAGCATCGTGTCGTTGTGGCCGTCGGACGACTCCAGCTCGACGGAGAGGCAGTGCGCGACGACCTCGTCACCGGGGGTCCAGGCGTTGACGCCCGGGCCGGTGCGCAGGACGACGCCCGCGAGGTCGGAGCCGATGATGTGGTACGGCAGGTCGTGGCGCTTGGTGAGCTCGCTGAGCTTGCCGTAGCGCTCCAGGAAGCCGAAGGTCGCCAGCGGCTCGAAGATCGAGGTCCACACCGAGTTGTAGTTGACCGAGGAGGCCATGACGGCCACCAGGGCCTCACCGGGGCCCAGTTCGGGCACCGGCACATCGTCCAGGTGGATCGACTTGCGCGGGTCCTTGTCGCGGGTCTGCAGGCCCGCGAACATCTCCGTCTCGTCCTTGTGCACGGTGATCGCACGGTACGACTCGGGGAGCGGCAGGGCGGCGAAATCGGCGGACGTGGCGTCCTTCGACTGGATCGCGTCCAGGATGTCCTTCACGGTCACGGTGTTGCCTCCGGCGGTGAGCGCCCTGAGGGAGGGGCGCTAGGGGTTCGTCGGTGCTGCTGAGAGTGCTGCTGAGGGTTTTGGTGGAACGTGCCGTCGGTTCGGCGGGTGGTGCTTCGGCAGCGCTTTGTGGCGCGGGAGGTTGCCTGTGACGCAGGCGTCCGGGCGCGCAGGCCCGGGAAGGGCTTGCGGGGACAGCCGACGTACGAATGGTCTCTGCACGCCGGCCGCCCGGACTCCTTCAACGTATGACACCGCGTGTCACGTGACAAGGCACTGAGTGTCAGAACTTCCCCTCAGATGAAATCTTTACGTAACAAATGAGCGATGATCGATCAAAGCTACTGTCGAGTAGGTGACAATGGGCGGTCTTGTGGGTGTCGGAGAAGATCCGTCAGGCATGCCGCGTTCGGCCCACGCGATCGCCGTCCTGTGCGGCGGCTGATCCTCGCGCTTCCGCACCCCCGGCAGCGGCACCACCGCGTACCGGGCATGTTCCGGGCGGGCTCCTGGGGCACCGCCGCGGCCGGCCACTACGGCGTTCTCAGGTCGGCGAGCGGGAACGCCCGGCCCGGCCCGGCGGGCTCCGGCCGGGTCCCGGCACGCAGTGCCATCGACGGTTCCGGGCCGGGCGTCGCACATCCTCGCGACGCCCCGGCCCGGTGACCGGACTGCTGGTGGCCGGCCCGGTGGCGGGGGAGTCGGGCTCGCCGCTCTCCTCCCGCCGGGCCTCGGGCCCGAGGCCCGGCCGCAGGCCGAGGACAAGCAGCGAAGCCGCGTCCTGGGCGACAGGGGCCGCTACGTCTCGAGAGCCGCCGCTACGTCTGTCCCTTCGCCCCTGCGCCCGTTCCTTTGCCGCTACGCCCGTTCCTTGAGCGCCTGCTCGATCGTGCGCATCACCTCGTCCAGCGGTGCGTCGGTGCGGGCGACGGTCACCAGCACCTCGCCCTGCGAGATCAAGGAAGCCGGTGAGGCCTGCCGCGGGGAAGCATGACGACCGGCCCCGATCCCCGAGCCGAACGTCCTCCGCACGATTGCGAACGCGTGGTCGAGCTGGGTCTCCACATCGCCCTGGCCGCCGGCCCGCAGCCAGCGCCTGAGCACATGGTTGTGGGCGGTGACGACGGCGGAGGCGGCGACCTCGGCGAGCAGCGGGTCGTCGTTGGCGTCGTCGGCGTGCGCGTGCTCGTCGAAGTGGCCGAGCAGATAACGGGTGAACAGGCGCTCGTAGCGGGCCACCGAGGCGATCTCGGCCTCGCGCAGGGTGGGGACCTCGCGCGTCAGCTTGTAGCGGGCGACCGAGATCTCCGGCCGGGCCGCGTACATCTTCATGACTTCCTTGATGCCGCGGCACACGGTGTCGAGCGGATGCTCGTGCGCGGGGGCGGCGTTGAGGACCGCCTCGGCACGGATCAGCGTGTCGTCGTGGTCGGGGAAGATCGCCTCTTCCTTGGACCGGAAGTGGCGGAAGAAGGTGCGGCGCGCGACCCCGGCGGCAGCCGCGATCTCGTCGACGGTGGTCGCCTCGTAGCCCTTGGTCGCGAACAGTTCCATCGCTGCGGCAGCCAGTTCTCGGCGCATTTTCAGCCGCTGGGCGGCGGCGCGACTGCCTGCGGCACTTTCCGGCGCGTCGGGCGTGGCAGGTGTACGTGAGGACTTGGCGGGCTGGGACATGACCTGAACGTACTGCATGTCCGCAGCTCGATGCGCAGGTCCGGGGTTTCCCCCGCCCGTGGGGGGCGGGGGGCCGCCGGTCCGGGCGGGCGGGAGAAACCCGCCCGGTTCGAGCAGTCCGCCCCAGTCCGCACCCTCGGGGGCGCCGGGGAACGAGTCGCCGGCGCCGTCAGCGGCGGGCATACTCGCGGAAACCGCGGCCCGTCTTGCGGCCGAGGCAGCCCGCGGCCACCAGGTGCTCCAGCAGCGGGGCCGGGGCCAGGCCCGGGTCGCGGAACTCGCGGTGCAGCACCTTCTCGATGGCGAGCGAGACGTCCAGGCCGACGACGTCCAGCAGCTCGAAGGGGCCCATCGGGTACCCGCCGCCCAGCTTCATCGCCGCGTCGATGTCGTCCAGGGACGCGTAGTGCTCCTGGACCATCTTGACCGCGTTGTTCAGGTACGGGAACAGCAGCGCGTTCACGATGAACCCGGCCCGGTCGCCGCAGTCCACGGCGTGCTTCCTGATCTTCAGGCAGACCTCGCGGACGGTCGCGTGGACGTCGTCGGCCGTCAGGACGGTCCGGACGACCTCGACCAGCTTCATCGCCGGGGCCGGGTTGAAGAAGTGCATGCCGATCACGTCCTGCGGACGCGAGGTGGCGCGGGCGCAGGCGACCACGGGCAGCGAGGAGGTGGTGGTGGCCAGGACCGCGCCCGGCTTGCAGACCTTGTCCAGCGCCGCGAACAGCTGCTGCTTGACCTCCAGGTCCTCGGCGACCGCCTCGACGGCCAGGTCGACGTCGGCGAAGGCGTCGTAGGAGCCGGCCGGGGTGATCCGGTCCAGGGTCTGGGCGGCGGCCTCGGCGGTCAGCCGGCCCTTGTCGACGGAGCGGGAGAGCGACTTGCCGATCCGGGCCTTGGCCGTCTGCGCCTTCTCCGCGCTGCGGGCGGCGAGCACGACCTCGTACCCGGCCTTGGCGAACACCTCGGCGATGCCGGAGGCCATGGTGCCGGAGCCGGCCACACCGACGGAGCGGACCGTGCGGCCCGGGGCCGCTCCGCCGTCGGCGGCGGGGGTCAGGGCGTCCGTCACGACCGTGGCGCTGCCGGGAGCCTCGTAGGTGTAGAAGCCGCGCCCCGACTTGCGGCCGGTCAGGCCGGCCTCGCTGAGCTGCTTCAGGATCGGGGCGGGGGCGTGCAGCCGGTCGCGGGACTCGGTGTACATGGCCTCAAGGACCGTACGCGCGGTGTCGATGCCGATGAGGTCCAGCAGGGCGAGGGGGCCCATGGGCAGGCCGCAGCCGAGCCGCATCGCCGCGTCGATGTCCTCACGGGAGGCGTAGCGGGCCTCGTACATGGCGGCGGCCTGGTTGAGGTAGCCGAACAGGAGCCCGTCCGCGACGAACCCGGGGCGGTCGCCGACCGCGACGGGCTCCTTGCCCAGCTCGATCGCGAGGTCGGTGACCGCGGCGACGGCCTGCGGCGCGGTCAGCACCGAGGAGACGACCTCGACCAGCTTCATCGCCGGGGCCGGATTGAAGAAGTGCAGGCCGAGCACGCGCTCCGGGCGGGCCGAGTCGGCGGCGAGCCGGGTGACGGACAGGGCGTTGGTGCCCGTTGCGAGGATCGTCTCCGGGCGGACGATGCCGTCCAGTGCACGGAAGATCTGCTGCTTGATCTCGTACGACTCCGGGACGACCTCGATGACCAGGTCGGCGTCGGCCGCCGCGGCGAGGTCGGTGGAGGTGCGGACCCGGGCCAGGGCGTCGGCGCGCTCCTGCTCGGTCAGCCGGCCGCGCTCCACGGCGCGGGCGGTGGCGGCCTCCAGGGCGGCGAAAGAGCGCGCGGCCTGGGCCTCGCTGATGTCGATGCCGATCACCTCGCGGCCGGCCTTCGCGAGGACCTCGGTGATGCCGGTGCCCATGGTGCCGAGGCCGACGACGGCGATCGTCTTGAGCGGGGACAGAGGGGTGTCGGACAGGGGAGTGGCCATCGCGGGACTCCAGGAATGAGGGTGACGACTGGGAACGCGCCGGGTGCGCCCGAAGGCGCACGCGAAGCGGAAAGGGATGCGGGTGTTGCCGGGCTGCGAGCGCACACGCCCGGTGCTGTCGCCGCGGGCGTGCACACGCCCAGGAGCGGCTGATTCCGACCGGCCCTGTCCCGGAGCCGGGTCGTACTGCGGTACCGATGTACCGAACCGACCAACTCCCCACTGCCTCAAGAGCGTGGGGACGATCCCGACGACGGCTGCGTCACCAAACCGTCGTCAGTGGATACGCGAGTGGGTAACTCGCTCGTATGAGCTTAACCGGCGAGTAACGAGCGCGCCAGCCCTGAGCCGGACCGAGTTAGTGATGTAGCTCCCTCCGCGGGTGCCACCCGCCTACGCTGGTGCTCGTGGACGAAGAGTTGCGATCGCTCACGGAACGCGTTCGGCAGGAGTCGCGCGGCTCGGCGGCGTACGACCGGCTGGTGGCGACCGAGGACCACGACGAACTGGCGGAGGTGCTCACCGCGCCCGGACAGCCGCTGTGGGCCAGGGAACTGGCCGCGTTCCGGCTGGGCGTCGCCGGCGACCGGCGTGCCTTCGAGTCGCTGGTCCTGCTGCTCAATCACCGCGACCCGCCGCGCTGCGCCTCCGCCGCCCACGCCCTCGCCCGCCTCGGCGACCGGCGCACGGCCCGGGCGGCCGCCGCCCTCGCCACCAACGAACTGCGCGTCGCCTATGCCCTGCACCCGGTGCGGCTCCTGGCGGAACTGCGCGCCCCCGAGTCCGTGCCCGCGCTGATCATCACCCTGGAACGGCGGCTGCGCCCGCACGACCCGTACCGGCGCGTGGCCCTCGCCTGCGTGGAGGGCCTGGGCGCCCTCGGCGACAACCGCGCCCGCCGCGTGCTGAACGAGGCCCTCGCGCATCCGGCGCTCGCCGAGGCGGCTGTGCACGCCCTGGCCCGCATCCCGCAGCAGAAGCAGGGGTGGCGCCCGCTCAGCGATCCCTGACGTACCGCACCTCGGGCACGGCCACACCGTCCACGTCGAAGGGCTCCTCGGCGCCGTCCGGACGGAAACCGGCCCGCTCGTAGAAGCGGCGGGCGCGCGTGTTCTCCTTCAGGACCCACAGGAAGAGGCGCGGGTAGGGGGAGCACTGCTCGACCGACTCGGCCAGCAGCGCCCGGCCGACCCCGCTGCCGGCATGGGCGGGGTCGAGGTATATCGCGTACAACTCGGCGTCCCCGGTGCGCACTTCACCGTCCCGGTACGGCCCGTGCGCGGCCCAGCCGACGACCTCGCCGTCCCGCTCGGCGACCAGGTTCACCACGGCGCCGTTCCCCTGCGCGAACCAGGTCCGCCGCCGCTCGGCGTCCTGCGCCACGCTGAGCGCGTCGAGGTACGGCTGCGGCATCAGTCCCCGGTAGGCGTGCTGCCAGCCACGGATGCGGATCTCCGAGACACGGTCGCAGTCGGCGAGGGTCATCGGGCGGATGTGCGGGAGCGGGGTGTCCATGGCGGCACCCTAGAGAGCCGCTCCCGCGGGCGCCCGTCCTTATTCGCCCACGACCGCGATCGCCTCGACCTCCAGCAGGAACCGAGGGGCGACCAGCGCGGCCACCTGCACGGCGGAGGCCGCGGGAAGCCGGTCGTCGGGTATGTGTGCGGCACGGGCCGCGCGGATCGCCGGCAGGTGCGCCATGTCCGTGACGAAGTAGGTCAGTTTGACCACGTCCTGGAAGCCGGCCCCGGCGGCGGCCAGACAGCGCCTCAGATTCTCGAACACCTGCCGGGCCTGCGCGGCCGGATCGTCCTCGCCGACGAGCTTGCCGTCCTCGTCCAGGGCGAGCTGGCCGGAGACGGCGACGAATCGGCCGGTGGCCGTCACCACATGGCTGTACTGGGCCGCGGGGGCGACTCCGTCGGGGGTGGGGATCCGGGTCGGTTCGGTCATGGCTCCATGGTGGACCACGGGTCCGACAATGCCCCCGACGGGCCGGGAGGTTCGGCTACCGGCGGAACCCCAGCAGGCCGTGCAGGGTCGAGCCGCGGGACGCCGTGGATGCCGCCCTGGCGTTGAGCGGCTTGGGATCCGGGGACTTCGGGCACACCGCGTCGGCCACTCCGGTGCCCTGCGGGACCTTGCCGTCGGCCAGGTAGTCGGCCAGGTACTTGTCCAGGCAGGCGTTGCCGCTCAGAGTGATGCCGTGGTTGCCGCCGCCCTCCTCGACCACCAGGCCGGAGCGGGCCAGCAGGCGGTGGGCCGTCACCCCGCCGGGGTAGGGGGTCGCCGCGTCGTCGGTCGCCTGGAACAGCAGCGTCGGCGGCAGCTTGCCGTTGGCGATGTCCACCGGCTTAAGGGCGCCGGCCGGCCAGTACGCACAGGGTGCGTTGTACCAGGCGTTGTTCCAGGCCATGAAGGGTGCCTTCTCGTACACCTTCCAGGTGTCCGCCCGCCACTGGTCCCAGGAGCGCGGCCAGCCGGCGTCACGGCACTGCACCGCCGCATAGACGCTGTAGCCGTTGTCGCCCGATGCGTCCACGGCGGCGTGGTTCTCGTACGCCTCCACCAGCGGCTCGGGGTCCTTGTCGTGGACGTAGGCCGCGAAGGCCTCGGCGAGATAGGGCCAGTAGCCGTTGTAGTAGGCGCCGGGGATGAAGGTGTCCTCCAGCTCGGCGGCGCCGATCCTGCCGTCCGCCGGCTTCTTCGCCAGGGCCGCCCGCATCGCGTACCACTGGGCCTCGACCTTCGCGGGGTCCTTGCCGAGCTTGTACGTCGAGTCGTACTTGGCGATCCACGCCATCAGGGCACGGTGGCGGCCGTCGAAGGCGTAGTCCTGGCCGAGGTTGTCGTCGTACCAGACGCCCGTCGGGTCCACGATCGAGTCCAGCACCAGGCGGTGGACCCGCTCGGGGAAGAGCTTCGCGTAGACCGCGCCGAGGTAGGTGCCGTAGGAATAGCCGAAGTAGCTGATCTTCGGTGCACCCAGGGCCTGCCGGACAGAGTCCATGTCCCGGACCGCGTCGACGGTGTCGATGTACGGCAGCAGGCTCGCGTATTTGCGGCCGCAGGCGGCGGCGAAGGACTTCGCGCGCTCCACGTTCGCCTGCTCCACGGCGGTCGTCGCGGGCACGGTGTCGGGGCGCACCGACTTGAAGTGACGGGGTGAGCAGTCGAGGGCCGGCGTGCTCGCGCCGACCCCGCGCGGATCGAAGCCGATCACGTCGTACCGGGCCGCCACGCTCCGGGGGAGCGCGGACGCGACGAATCCGGCGAGCGACAGACCGCTGCCGCCGGGCCCGCCGGGGTTCACCAGCAATGGGCCCTGAGAGGTCGCCGCGGTGTGCGGGACGCGGGACACGGCGAGGGTGATCTTCTGGCCGGTCGGACGGGCGTGGTCCAGCGGCACTTCGAGGGACGCGCACTGGAGGGTCGGATAGTCGGGGGTGCCGCACTTCTTCCAGGCGAGCTTCGCCGGGGGAGCGGCGGTGGCCGCCGGTGCGGGAACGGCCGTGACCGAGCCCGCCACCACGGCGGCGGCTGCGCACAGCACGGCTGCGCGTGTTCTCATGGGTCCTCCCGGGACGGAGGGTGACGCGAACCGCGAGGGTCACGGCTCTCGCCGGATCGTCCCGGAGACAGGGCCCTGAAATACGTGTTCTGTCAATACTTGACCCGATTGGGTCGAGGGATGCCCTCCAACGAACTCAAATGAGGGTGAGTTGGGTCGGCTCGGCCCCGGCCGGAGGCTCGACGACCTCAGCGTCCTGGGCCGGCCGGATCCGCCGGGCCATGTCCGTGCGCGTGGGCCCGATGCCGTACTCCTGGGCCAGTTCGTGCACCTGACGGGTGATCCGGCGCTGGTACCACTTGGGCGCATAGGCGCCCTCCGCGTACAGCCGCTCGTAGCGGCGCACCAGGTGCGGGTGGTGCCGTTCGAGCCAGGCCGTGAACCACTCCCGGGCGCCCGGGCGCAGATGCAGCACCAGGGGCGTGACCGAGGTGGCCCCGGCCGCCGCGATCGCCCGTACGGTGTCCCGCAGTTGAGCCGGGTGATCGCTCAGGAACGGGAGGACCGGCGCCATCAGCACCCCGCAGCCGATCCCGTGCTCGCCCAGGGTGCGGACGACCTCCAGGCGCCGTTCGGGCGCCGGTGTGCCCGGCTCCACCGTGCGCCACAGCTCGGTGTCGGTGAAGCCCACGGAGACCGAGATGCCGACGTCCGTCACCTCGGCCGCCCGGGTCAGCAGGTCCAGATCGCGCAGGATCAGGGTGCCCTTGGTCAGGATCGAGAACGGGTTCGCGTGCTCGGTGAGGGCCGAGATGATCCCCGGCATCAGCCGGTAGCGGCCCTCGGCGCGCTGGTAGCAGTCGACGTTGGTGCCCATCGCCACGTGGTCGCCCTGCCAGCGGCGCGAGCCCAGCTGGCGGCGCAGCAGCTCGGGCGCGTTCACCTTCACCACGATCTGGGAGTCGAAGCCGAGGCCCGTGTCGAGGTCCAGATAGCTGTGCGTCTTGCGGGCGAAGCAGTACACGCATGCGTGCGTGCAGCCCCGGTAGGGGTTCACCGTCCATTCGAACGGCATGCGCGAAGCGCCCGGTACCCGGTTCAGGATCGAGCGGGCGCGCACCTCGTGAAAGGTGATGCCGCGGAACTCGGGTGTGTCGAAGGTACGGGTGATGACGGCGTCCGCGCCGAACAGCGCGGCATCGGCGGCCCGGCCGTGACCGCCGGACCCCTCGGACTCCACGGTGAGGTTCTCCCAGCGCATGACGCCTCCTCGGTAGCGCTCGCCACAGAATAGAACATACGTTCCCATGATCGTGCGACCCCGATTTGGGTGGCCGGGTGCCAGGGTGGTTGGCTTGCCCCAACCCCGAGCAATCAGGTCCTGGAGGAACGCAATGGCGCAGGTCGAGGCCACTACGGAGCGGGTCGTCACGGCGGACGCGGAGAAGGTGTTCGACGCCCTCGCCGACTATCGCGGCACGCGCGAGAAGCTGCTGCCCGAGCACTTCAGCGAGTACGAGGTGCGCGAGGGCGGCGACGGCGAGGGCACCCTCGTCCACTGGAAGCTCCAGGCCACCAGCAAGCGCGTGCGCGACTGCCTCCTGGAGGTCAGCGAGCCCACCGACGGCGAGCTGATCGAGAAGGACCGCAACTCCTCCATGGTCACCACATGGCGCGTCACCCCGGCCGGCGAGGGCAGCTCCCGCGTCGTCGTCACCACCACCTGGAAGGGCGCCGGCGGCATCGGCGGCTTCTTCGAGAAGACCTTCGCCCCCAAGGGCCTCGGCCGGATCTACGACGCGCTGCTCGCCAACCTCGCCCGCGAGGTCGAGGCGTAACCCCGCGCGGCCCCAAAGGCGAACCGGTGAAGGGGTGTTGCACCCCTCACCGGTTCGGGTGGACCTCCATCCCGTTCGGGATTGTGCCGTAACTCGCCGTACTTGTTCGCAGTTGTCGCCTTACGCGGGAAATGTGTGACAGGTGCGACGAGGGGAGCGGTACGTGGGCGGGACGACTCTGGTGCAGCACGATGCGGCCGTGACACCGGTTCCGGTGGAGACCGTCGCCGAACCGCCGCCACCCGCCCCGCCCGCCGGACTCGGCGCGCGCCGGGTGCGACTGGTCTTCGTCGGGCTGATGCTCGCGCTGCTCCTCGCGGCACTGGACCAGATGATCGTCGCGACCGCGCTGCCGAAGATCGTCGGTGAACTGCACGGTCTGGACAAGATGTCCTGGGCGATCACGGCCTATCTGCTGACCGCCACCATCGGCCTGCCGCTGTACGGCAAGGTGGGCGACCTCTTCGGCCGCAAGGGCGTCTTCCAGTTCGCGATCCTCGCCTTCGTCGTCGGCTCCGCGCTCGCCGGACGGGCGCAGAGCATGGACCAGCTGATCGCCTTCCGCGCCGTCCAGGGAGTCGGCGCGGGCGGGCTCATGATCGGCGTGCAGGCGATCATCGCCGACATCGTGCCGTCCCGGCAGCGCGGCCGCTACATGGGTCTGATCGGTGCCGTCTTCGGCCTGGCCTCCGTCGCCGGGCCCCTGCTCGGCGGTTACTTCACCGACCACCTGTCCTGGCGCTGGTGTTTCTACATCAACGTCCCCTTCGGCCTGGTCACCCTGGCCGTCGTCACGGTCGTCCTCAGACTCCCCAGGCCACGGGTCCGCGCCCGGCTCGACGTGCTCGGCGCGCTGCTGCTCGCCGCGGCCTCCACCTGCCTGGTGCTGCTGACCAGTTGGGGCGGCACCGAGTACGCCTGGGACTCCCGGGAGATCCTCGGGCTCGGCGCGGGTGCCCTCGCCGCAACCGCCCTCTTCCTCGTCGCCGAGCGCTTCGCCCCCGAACCCCTCATCCCGCTCAGGCTGTTCAGGGACCCCGTCTTCAACGTCACCGGCCTGGTCGGCCTGGTGATCGGCGTCGCCCTGTTCGGCGCGGCCAGCTATCTGCCGACCTTCCTGCAGATGGTCGACGGGGCCAGCGCCACCGAGTCCGGGCTGCTGATGCTGCCCATGATGGCCGGCATCGTCGGCGCCTCCATCATCGGCGGACAGCTCATCAGCCACACCGGCCGCTACAAGCTCTTCCCGCTCCTCGGCGGCGCCCTCGCCGCCGTCGGCATGTGGCTGCTGTCCCGCCTGGACGCCGGCACACCCCGGCTGCACTACAGCATCTGGATGGCGGTCCTCGGCGCCGGCATCGGCCTGGTGATGCCCGTTCTCGTCCTCGCTGTGCAGAACTCCGTGCGCCCGGCCGACCTCGGCACCGCCACCAGCGCCAACACCTACTTCCGGCAGATCGGCGGCAGCGTCGGCGCCGCCGTCTTCGGAACCCTCTTCGCGGGCCGGCTCACCGATGCCCTGCGCAGCGAACTGTCCCCGAGCGCGGGCGCCCGGCTGCCCGATCCCGAATCCCTCACCCCGCAGCTCGTCCACGCGCTGCCGCCGGCCCTGCGCGACGCCTACATCCGCGCCTACGCCGACGCGATGCCCCGGATCTTCCTCTACCTCGTCCCGGTGCTCGTCCTCGGCCTGCTCATCGCCTTCTTCCTCAAGGAGAAACCGCTGGTGTCCCACAACGCCACCGAGACGGAACCCGCCACCGTGAACGCCCCCATCCCGCAGGCCCGCCCCGAGCCTTCGGCCGGGGGGACCCCCATCCCGCTTCGCTCGCCGCACACCGCCGGCATCCCGGTGTGCGGCACGGTGCAGCACCCCGACGGGACCGTCGTGCCCCGCGCGGCGCTCACCCTCATCGACGTCGCCGGACAGCAGATCGGGCGGGGCGCGAGCGGCGAGGACGGGCGGTACGCGCTCGCCACCCCCGGCTCCGGCTCGTACGTGCTGATCGCCGCCGCGGGCGGCCACCAGCCGCAGGCCGTCTCCGTCACCGTCGGCGAGCGGCCCGTCGAACTCGACGTCGTCCTCGGCGGCGCCGGACGCCTCGCCGGCGGTGTGCTCACCGCCGACGGCAGCGCCGTCCGGGACGCCATCGTCACCCTCACCAACGTGCACGGCGAGGTCGTCGCCACCACCCGCAGCGGGCGCGAGGGCGGCTACGTCATCACCGAACTGGTCGCCGGCGAGTACACCCTCGCCGCCAGCGCCCCCGCGTTCCGCCCCACGGCGCTCCCGGTCACCGTCCAGGCCGCCCGCGAGACCCGGCAGGACATCGAACTCGCGGGCGGCGCGGTTCTGAAGGGCACCGTCCGGGCGGGCGGCGGCCGCCCCGTGCAGGACGCGCGCGTGACGCTCCTCGACGCCGCAGGCAATGTCGTCGACACCCTCACCACCGGAGCAGACGGAACGTTCCGGTTCGTGGATCTGTCCTCCGGCGAGTACACCGTGATCGCCGCAGGTTACCCGCCGGTCGCCACGGTCCTCCAGGTCGCGGGCGGTGGCCGCACCGAACGGGACCTCCAACTGGGCCACGAGGACTGAGGGGAGCGCCCGCGGGGCGCCGAGCTGCGCGCCGGTGCGATGCGGTGAAACCAATTCCAGGATTGCCACACATCGCGACCGGCCGCAGCCGTACCGTAGTGGCGGGCGGCACAGATCGTTTGCGAACAGCCGTGGGGAGAGAGGGCCTGGGCCATGGACCGTGGCAGCGAGCGGGACACACCTCCCGGCCGCGGTGCCGGTGACGCCGCGGCGGGCCGGATCCCGCTGGCCGTGGTGGTCGTCGACCGCGACGGTCTGGTGTCCCACTGGAGCAGCGGCGCGCGCCGCCTGTTCGGCGTGGACAGGCAGGACGCGGTCGGGCATCCCGTCGTGGACCTGCTGCCGGTCTCGGGCGCACTCTCCGACGATCCCCAGGATCCCGACGGCGACGCCCTGACCGACGCCTACGACGGGCTCGGCCCCGACCTGGAGGCCTCCCTCGGCGGCCGCACCGCCTACCCGACCGCCGGCCGTGCCCGCCTCTTTCCGCACCCGGACGAGCAGTCCGGCGCCGAGTTGGACGACGAGACGCGGATCGACGTGCTGTGGTGGGCCTACCCGCTGGTCGGCCCGGAACCCTCCCGGCTGCTGGTGCTCGCCGCCGACGCCACCCGGCTGCGGGAGGAGCGCGGCTACGACGACGAGACCGCCGAACGCATCTCACCCGGTTTCGCCCGCCACACCGAACTGCCCGCCTCCGACGAACTGGCCCGCCGGCTTCCCGAGGTCCTGCCCAACATGGGCCCGGGGCCCAGCGGCCGGATCGTCTCCCAGATCCTCGAACTCGGCTATCCCGTCCTGGAGTTCAGTCAGTACGACCGGGTGCCCGTCACCCCGTACTGGGGCGTGCCGCGCCGCCCCGGCCGCGGCCGCACCGAAGCCGTCGTGCCGCAGCAGCGCACGGCGCCCGTGATCCCCACCGGCGCCGAGCACGACCTCGAGTACGCCGCCGTGCGCGAGCGGCTGGAGTTCCTCAACGAGGTCAGCTCCGGCATCGGCTCCTCGCTCGACCTCGGCGAGACCATCCGCGAGGTCACCAGCGCCGCCGTGCCCCGCTTCGCGGACTTCGCCGGCACCCATCTGCGCTCCGCCGTCCTGGCGGGCGAAGGGTTCCCCGACGGCCCGCCGGACGCGAGCACCCTGATGCACCGCGTCTGGGTCGAGCACAACGACGAACCGGGACGCTGGGACGACACCGTGCCCGTCGGCGAGGCCTTCGCCTTTCCCGAGCACACCCCGTTCTTCCAGTGCATGGTCACGGGCGAGCCGGTCCTCATCCCCAGGATCAGCGAGGAGTTGGGCAACCGCATCTCCAGCGAGTTCGAGAAGCGCGACCTCAGGCCGCTGATCAACGGCCGCTCCCTGCTGATCGTCCCGCTCAAGGCGCGCAACGTCGTTCTCGGCTTCATGGTGCTGATGCGCCGCCCTGACCGCGCGGCCTTCGACGACATGGACCGCACCACCGGCGCCGAACTCGCCGCCCGTGCCGGGCTCGTGCTCGACAACGCCCGCATGTACACCTACCAGGAGAACGTCGCCGACACCCTGCAGGACAGCATGCTGCCGCAGGTGGCCCCGCGGATGGCCGGCTGCGACGTGGCGACCCGCTATCTGCCGGGCACCCGGCTCGGCCGGATCGGCGGCGACTGGTTCGACACCATCAAGCTGCCCGGCTCGCGCACCGCCCTCGTGGTCGGCGACGTCATGGGCCACGGCCTCAACTCGGCCGCCATGATGGGCCAGTTGCGTACGGCCGTGCAGACGATGGCCACGCTGGAGACCCCGCCGGCCCAACTGCTGCGCAACCTGGACGACCTGGCCCGCCGGCTCGGCGAGAACTACCTCGCCACCTGCCTGTACACGGTCTACGACCCCATCGGCGGCGAATTGCACCTCGCCAACGCCGGACACATCCCGCCGGTCCTGGTGCGCGCCGAGGACGGCCGCAGCGAACTGCTCGACCTGCCGACCGGTGCGCCCATAGGGGTCGGCGGTGTCCCGTTCGAGTCCGTCGTCGTGCGCGTCTCGCCCGGCGACCGGCTGGTGCTGTGCACCGACGGACTGGTCGAGGTGCGCGGCTCCGACATCGGCGAGGGTCTCGCCGCGCTCTGCGAGTCCGCCGCCCACCCCGCGGCCTCCATGGACGCCGCCTGCGACACCATCATCCGGGCCCTCAACACCCGCGGCGGCCGCAAGGACGACGTCGCCCTGCTCATGGCCCGGCTCAACGGCATCCCCGACGACCATGTCGCCGCGTGGCATCTCGACGCCGACCCGCGTGAGGTGGCGCGGGCCCGCCGCCTGGTCCGGGAGCGGCTGCTGGAGTGGGGCCTGCCGCACGCGGTGGAGACGGCTCAGCTGCTGGTCAGCGAGGTCGTCACCAACGCCGTCCGGCACGGCACGGGCGGTCCCGTCGGACTGCGGGTGGTCCGCACCGACGCCCTCCTGTTCGAGGTCACGGACGACGAACCGGCTCTGCCGGCCATGCTCGGCGCCGGACCGTCCGACGAGTCGGGCCGCGGTCTGCGCGTGGTCAGCCGCCTGGCCCGCGAGTGGGGCGCCAGCGCGAGCGGGCACCACAAGACCGTCTGGTTCGAACAGGCCATCACCGGAAGACGCTGAACAGGGGGCGCGTGACCCACCTGCGCGCCCTCGACGGGTGACCGGGGTCCACACATCCAGTGAACGTGACCTCCCGCCCCTTGCCCCGCGCGCGGCCCTCGCGATATTCCGATCACGGAACCGACCGTGGGGAGAGCGCGATGAACGTATCGGACAACTACCGCAACGCGTGGGAGAGTTACTGGCGGGAAACCTCCGACGAGGCGGGCGAGGCGATCTGGGACTCCGCTCCCTCCCTCACCGCCGAACCGCACAGCGAGCTTTTCCTGCCGTTCGCGGACACGGCACGCGCCATCGTCGACCTCGGCTGCGGCAACGGCACCCAGACCCGCTACCTCGCCACCCGGTTCGCCCGCGCCGTCGGCGTCGACCTCTCGCACGCCGCCGTCGAGCACGCCCGCCGCGCCGCGGACGGTCACCCCGTCGAGTTCCAGCAGCTCGATCTGACCGACACCGGCGCCGTACGGTCCCTGCACGAGCGGCTCGGCGACAGCCACGTCTACATGCGGGCCGTCATCCACCAGAGCGAACCGGACGCACGCGCCGCGGTGGCCGCCGCGGTCGCCAAGATCATCGGCACCGAGGGGCGGGCGTTCGTGGTCGAACTCACCTCCGGCTCACGGGACGTCCTCAAACACGCGGCGACCCAGCCCGACGGCCCGGGGCCCAAGCTCCAGCGGGTCTTCCACCACGGCCTCAAGCCCGCCGACGCCGACGACGAGGAGATCCCGCGGCTGCTCGGCGAGGCCGGTCTTGAGGTGCTCGCCGACGGCGAGACCGCCCTGCCGCAGACCGAGCACCTCGCGGACGGCACCCGCATCGACCTTCCGGCACGCTGGTTCGTACTGGCCGGCAAGTAGGCGCCTCCGGACACCGGATCGCCGTGCGGCGCGGGGCGGGCGGGCGCAGTGGCCGCCCTCCCGCGCGGCGCGCGGTCCGCCGGGCCGGATCCCCCCGTGACGGTGGCCGGAGTCCAAGGGTCCACCCGTGACGTAGTCGTGTTCATCCAGTGAAGATCCGTCCTATAGCATTCCCCTCGCTTATTCACACGAAGGTGTAGAGGGGGGCCCTCAGCCGTGACCGTCCGTACGGCGGAAGTACGCAGCCGAGGGCGGCGGCGTGCTCCGCGCTCCGGGCGCCAGCAGGCCCCCCAGGGGCTGCTGCCCACGCCGCCCGACGAACGGGAGAAGTACAGCTACGTCAAGCGCCACACCTGGGTGCTGACGTCAAGCTCCCTCCTCGGTTTCGTCTGTGTGCTGCTCAGCCAGGTCGACACCGCCCGGCACGGCGCATGGATCTGGGTGTTCGCGCCCTCTCTGCTGCTGGCCGTCGTCGGCTTCCTCATATCCATGCGGCTGGAGGCGTTCGCCCCCAGCTTCGACCTCAGGGCCCACCGCCGCCTGGTCCGCCGCTGGCAGCCGCAGCACTTCCCGAGCGTCGACGTCTTCCTGCCGGTCTGCGGCGAGCCGATCGAGGTGCTGCACAACACCTGGCGCCATGTGCGGATCCTGGCCGACACCTACCCCGGTGAGGTCGACGTCCTGGTGCTGGACGACGGGGACAGCGCGGAGGCGGCCGCCATGGCCGCCGACTTCGGCTTCCGCCACCTGGTCCGGCCCAACCGGGGCTGGTTCAAGAAGGCCGGCAACCTCCGCCACGGCTTCGAGAACTCCTCCGGCGAGGCGGTCCTCATTCTGGACGCCGACTTCGTGCCGCGCGCCGACCTGCTGCACGAGCTGATGCCCTACCTGGACGCCGACCCGCGCTGCGCCATCGTCCAGTCCCCGCAGTTCTTCCGGGTCCTGGACCAGCAGAACTGGATCGAGCGGGGCGGCGGCGCCGTCCAGGAGCTGTTCTACCGCTCGGTGCAGGTCTCCCGGCAGCGCAGCGACGGCTCGATCTGCGTCGGTTCCTGCGCGGTCTACCGGCGCGCCGCCCTGGACGAGATCGGCGGCACCAGCCTCATCGAGCACTCCGAGGACATGCACACCGGCTTCGACCTGCGCGCCCGCGGCTGGGACCTGCGCTATGTACCGCTCGCGCTGTCCACCGGGATGTGCCCGGACACCGTCGGCGCCTACTACAACCAGCAGTACCGCTGGTGCATGGCCTCGATGAGCATGCTCGGCAGCCTGCGCGACTTCTGGCAGGTGCGCATGCGCTTCGCCAGCCGTCTCTGCTACATCTCCGGCTTCATCTACTACATCGAAACGGCCCTGCTCACCTTCGTCACCCCGCTCATCGCGCTGACCCTGCTGGTGCGCTATCCCGACCAGCTGCAGGCCACCAACTACTGGATGGTCCTGCCCAGCGTGCTGTACCTGACCGTGGTCTACCCCCTGTGGCACCGCAACCCCTACCGGCTGGAGGCCTGGGCGACACGGGTGATGTACGGATGGGCGCACGTCTTCGCCATCTGGGACGTGGTACGCCGCCGCCCCATGGGCTGGCAGCCCACCGGATCCAGCGGCGCGAAGAAGAACAAGACCCGCCGCTTCTGGGGTGGGATGTGGCTGTGGAGCGCCCCCACCGCCGTACTGTGGCCGGCCCTCTCCGTGTGGCGGATGAACGGCGCTCACCCGGAGAACTTCGCGCTGATGCTGGCATCCGGCCTGTTCTACGCGGTGGCCGTCACCCGTGTGCTGATCCAGCCGAGGGAGGTGACCGAGTGAAGGCGACCGCCCTCGCCCGGCTGCTGGCCGCCCTGTTCACCGCGATCGTCTGCCTGGCGGGCTGCGCCGACTCCGGCCCGGCGCCCATCGGTGCCGGTGGCGACGGGGCCCAGCCGGCCGCGACGCTGCCCGGCGGCGGCACGACGTACGCGCCCGCGCAGCCCTACGACGTCACCCCGCTCCTGCACCCGAGGAACAAGTACTTCGGCGCCACTTTCGACGGCGTCCCCAAGGACCTCGGTCCCGTCCAGCGCTACGCCTCCCAGGTCGGGCGCACCCCGACGATGCTGGAGTACTACCTCGGCTGGGGCGACGAACCGCAGGCCGACCAGACCCGGGCCGTGTGGGAGAACGGCCAGCTGCCGTACATCGCCTGGGAACCGCACAAGGCCACGCTCGCCCAGATCGCCGACGGCAGCCAGGACGCCTACATCGTCAGCACGGCCCGGACGCTGCGCGCTCTGAACGTGCCCGTCGCGATGAGCCTGGCCCACGAGATGAACGGCGCCTGGTACCCGTGGGGCACCAAGGACGCGACCGCCGCGCAGTTCGTCAGGGCCTGGCGCCATGTGCACGACGTCTTCCAGGACGAGGGCGTCTCCACGGTCATCTGGGTCTGGAGCCCGAACGTCATCAATCCGGTGCCCCAGGTGGCCCTGAGGCCCTACTACCCGGGCGACGGCTACGTCGACTGGGTCGGCGTCGTCGGCTACTACGCGCGCACCGGCGCCCAGGACTTCCAGAGCCTCTTCGGGCCCACCTTCCGGCAGATCAGGACCTTCACCGAGCGCCCCTTCCTGCTGGCCGAGACGGGGTCCCAGCCCAATGTGCGCAAGAGCGCGCAGATCACCGAACTGCTGAAGACCGTCGCCGGCCGCAGCGACATCGTGGGCTTCATCTGGTTCGACCTGAACAAGGAGACGGACTGGCGGGTCGACAGCAGTCCCGAGACGCTCGCCGCGTTCCGCGCGGCAGCCAAGAACCACCGCTACGACCTCGACTTCGCCGCCCTGAAGTAGACAGACAGAAGCCACGATGACCCACACGGAGCCGTTCCGGCCGGTGCACGAAGAGACCCTGCAACTGCGGGTCCTGCCGCCGCCACCGGCGGAGGCCGACCCCGGCTTCTCCTTCGTCGAGCAGCCGCTGCCCGGCTGGACGCTGCCGCCGCCCGCCCGGATGGGCTGGGCCGCCGACACCGGGCGGCGCCGCCGCGCGGTCGGCCTCGCGCTGCTCGCCGTGATCCTGCTCGTCCAGGCCGCGCTGTCGCTGCGGCTGGCCAACTCCGCCTTCGAGGACGAAGCGCTCTACGTCTACGCCGGACACGTGGAGATCGGCCACCTCTTCTACGGAGCCCCCGACTACGGCGGCTTCGACACCTACTTCTCCGGCGCGCCCGTCCTGTACCCCGTGCTGGCGGCCGCCGTGGACTCCGTCCTCGGCCTCGAAGGGGTCCGCGCGCTCAGCCTGCTGTTCATGCTGACGGCCACGGCCTGTCTGTACGGGCTGACCCGGCGGCTGTTCAACGAGCGCGCGGGGCTGTGCGCCGGCGCGCTGTTCGCCGTCTCGATGCCGACGCTCTTCCTCGGTCATTTCGCCACCTACGACGCCATGGCCGTCTGTCTGCTGGCCCTGACCGCGTGGCTCCTGGTGGTGATCGCACCGCGGCACTGGATCCTGGCCACGCCCGTCGGGCTGGTCGCCGCACTCGCGGTCGCCGTGAAGTACGCCTCCGCGCTGTTCCTGCCCACCCTGGTGCTGCTGTACGTGCTGGCCGCGTACCGGCATCACCATGTGCGCCGTGCCCTGCTGCGCGGCACGGTCTTCTCCGTGGCCACCGTCGCCGCGCTGGTCGGCGGCCTTGCCGCCAGCGGCTATCTGACGGCGATCCAGAGCACCACCACGGCACGCGCCCACGGGGACACGCCCGCCTGGCAGATCCTGCACGACACCAGCCGCTGGGCGGGGCTGCTGGTCGCCGTCGCCCTGGTCGGCACGGTCACCTACGCCCGCACCGCCCGGCTGAGCGAGATCCCCGGGTGGCGGCGGGCCGTCCCGGGCCGGCGCTGGCGCACCTGCCTGGGCGTGCTGCTCACCGGTACCGCGCTGCTCGCGCCCGCCTACCAGATCCATCTGCAGACCGAGACGTCCCTGCAGAAGCACATCGGCTTCGGGCTGTTCTTCGCCGCGCCCATGGCGGGCGTCGGGGTGACCCGGCTGATGGGCGCCCACTTCAAGTTCCCGCAGTGGGGCATCGCCATCGGGGTCGTCGCGCTCACCCTCGGCCTGAGCCAGTCCGCCGCCTACTTCGGCAGCTGGCCGGACACTCGCTATCTGATCCCGCAGCTGGCCTACACGGCGCGTCCGGGGCAGCACTGGCTGGGCGATCCGAAGGAGGGCCCGGTGTACTACCTCAGCCGCGAGCGCCGCAGCTCCTATCAGGACTGGGTGTCCTTCTTCTTCATCGACTACAAGACCCACGACGGCCGCCGTCTGTCGGGCATCCCCGGCTATCGCGCGGCCGTCCGCGACGGCTACTTCGACGGCGTGGTCCTGGACTACTCCGGCGGCCTGCCCGCGGTCGAGGAGGCGGTGCGCCAGGAGATGCGCACCAGCGGACGCTACCGCCTGACCGGTTCGCTGCCGTACCGCACGTCCACGGGCGGCGGGCACTTCGAGATCTGGGTCAGGCAGAGCGACGGCCGGCCCTGACGCCGCGGAGCAGCCCCGTCGTAGCCTGCCCCGGCCAGGACGCGTAACGTGCCCAGCATGAAGATCCTGATCAGTGCGGACATGGAGGGTGCGACCGGTGTCACCTGGCCGGCGGACGTACTCCCGGGAACGCCGCAGTGGGAGCGCTGCCGGTCGATGTTCACGTCGGACGTGAACGCCGCCGTGCTCGGCTTCTTCGACGGCGGCGCCGATCAGGTGCTCGTCAACGAGGCCCACTGGACCATGCGCAACCTGCTCCTGGAGCGGCTCGACGAGCGGGTCGAGATGCTCACCGGGCGGCACAAGGCGCTGTCCATGGTGGAGGGCGTGCAGCACGGCGACGTGGACGGCATCGCGTTCGTCGGCTATCACGCGGGTGCCGGCATGGAGGGCGTCCTCGCCCACACCTATCTCGCGAACCAGATCACCGGGGTGTGGGTGAACGACGTCCGCGCGAGCGAGGGTCTGCTCAACGCACACGTGGTCGCGGAGTACGGCGTACCGGTCGTGCTGGTCACCGGCGACGACCTGGCCTGCGAGGACGCGCTCGGGTACGCGCCGGAGGCGCTGAAGGTCGCGGTCAAGGACCATGTGTCCCGGTATGCGGCGGTGTGTCGCACCCCGGCCCGGACCGCCGCCGACATCCGCGCGGCGGCCAAGGAGGCCGCACGGCTCGCGGTCCGCCGCGAACCCGCGCAGGGCGGGCCGTTCACCGTCGCCGTCGAGTTCGACGCCGAGCACCTGGCG
This sequence comes from Streptomyces sp. NPDC101151, assembly GCF_044768335.1. Taxonomy (NCBI): domain Bacteria; kingdom Bacillati; phylum Actinomycetota; class Actinomycetes; order Kitasatosporales; family Streptomycetaceae; genus Streptomyces; species Streptomyces sp. NPDC101151. The sequence continues at coordinate 146,850 of NZ_JBIWPP010000018.1, forward strand.
ATGGCCGCCACCGTCGTCCCGGGCGTCGCCCGCATCGGTGAGCGGAAGGTGGCGTACACCAGCGACACCATGTACGAGGGAATCCGTACCTTCAAGGCGGTCACCACGATCGTCTCGGCCGCAGTGGAGGAGCAGTATGGCTGACGAGCAGGCACTGGACGAGGTCGTCGAGTTCACCTCCGGCCTGATCCGGATCGACACCACCAACCGGGGCGGCGGCGACTGCCAGGAGCGGCCCGCCGCCGAGTACGCCGCCGAGCGGCTGGCCGGGGCCGGCCTGGAACCCCTGCTGCTGGAGCGGACGCCGGGGCGGACCAACGTCGTCGCCCGGATCGCCGGCACCGACCCCTCCGCCGACGCCCTGCTCGTGCACGGCCACCTGGACGTGGTGCCGGCCGAGGCCGCCGACTGGACCGTGCACCCGTTCTCCGGTGAGATCCGCGACGGCATCGTGTGGGGACGCGGCGCCGTCGACATGAAGAACATGGACGCGATGATCCTCGCGGTCGTCCGCTCCTGGGCCCGGCAGGGCGTGCGGCCCCGCCGCGATCTCGTGATCGCGTTCACCGCCGACGAGGAGGCCAGCGCCGAGGACGGCTCCGGGTTCCTGGCCGACCGGCATCCGGAGCTGTTCGAGGGCTGCACGGAGGGCGTCAGCGAGTCCGGTGCCTTCACCTTCCACGACGGCACCGGGCGGCAGATCTACCCGATCGCCGCGGGGGAGCGCGGCACCGGCTGGCTGAAGCTCACCGCGCGCGGCCGGGCCGGACACGGCTCCAAGGTGAACAAGGAGAACGCGGTGACCCGGCTGGCCGCCGCCGTCACCCGCATCGGCGAGCACGAGTGGCCGCTCAGGCTCACCCCGACCGTACGGGCCGCGCTCGCCGATCTCGCCGCCCTGTACGGCGTCGAACCGGACTTCTCGGATGTGGACGGGCTGCTGGAGAAGCTCGGCCCGGCCGCCAAGCTGGTCGAGGCGACCGTACGCAACAGCGCCAACCCGACCATGCTGGACGCCGGCTACAAGCTGAACGTGATCCCCGGCGAGGCGGTCGCCTATGTGGACGGACGCTATCTGCCGGGCGGCGAGGAAGAGTTCCGCACCACCCTCGACCGGCTCACCGGGCCGGACGTGGACTGGGAGTTCCACCACCGGGAGGTCGCCCTGCAGGCGCCCGTGGACTCGCCGACCTTCGCGAAGATGAGCGCGGCCGTACAGGAGTTCGCGCCCGAGGGGCACGTGGTGCCGTACTGCATGTCCGGCGGCACCGACGCCAAGCAGTTCTCGCGGCTCGGCATCACCGGCTACGGCTTCGCGCCGCTGAAGCTGCCCGAGGACCTCGACTACCAGGCGCTGTTCCACGGCGTGGACGAGCGTGTCCCGGTCGAGGCGCTCCACTTCGGCGTCCGGGTGCTCGACCGTTTCCTGCGGACGGCCTAGGCGATGGGGGAGGAAGTGCTGAAGCAGGCGTACGGCTCCTGGCCCTCGCCGGTCGACGCGGCACTGGCCGCCGCGCACGACGGGCAGCCGGAATGGGTGGGGTTCGTCGGGGACGAGGTCTGGTGGACCGAGCCCCGGCCCGCCGAGGGCGGCCGCCGGGCGCTGGTACGGCGGTCGGCCGACGGCACGGAGGAGCCGGTGCTGCCCGCACCGTGGAACGTGCGCAGCCGGGTCGTCGAGTACGGCGGCCGGCCCTGGACCGGGGTGATGCGGGACGGCGGCCCCCTGGTGGTGTTCACGCACTTCGCCGACCAGCGGCTGTACCGGTACGAGCCCGGCGGCGAGCCGCGCCCGCTGACCCCCGTCTCCCCGGTGGGTGGCGGGCTGCGCTGGGCCGAACCGCAGGTGGACCTCGCCCGCGGTGAAGTGTGGTGCGTACTGGAGGAGTTCACCGGGGACGGACTGGGCGACGTGCGGCGCGTTCTGGCCGCCGTACCGCTGGACGGCTCGGCCGCCGAGGACCGGGCCGCCGTACGCGAACTCACCGACGACCGGCACCGGTTCGTCACCGGCCCCCGCCTCGACCCCGACGGCCGCCGGGCGGCCTGGCTCACCTGGGACCATCCGCGGATGCCGTGGGAGGGCACCGAGCTGCTGGTCGGCGAGATCGGTGACGACGGCGTACTGCACGCGGTCCACACGGTCGCCGGCGGTCCCGAGGAGTCCGTCGCGCAGGTGGAGTGGTCCACGGACGGCCGTCTGCTGTACGCGAGCGACCGCACCGGCTGGTGGAACCTCTACCGGGACGGCACCCCCCTGTGCCCCCGCGAGGAGGAGTTCGCCGGACCGCTGTGGAAGGTCGGCCTGCGCTGGTTCGCGCCGCTGGACAACGGGCTGATCGCGGTGCTGCACGGTCGCGGGTCGGCCGTGCTCGGCATACTGGATCCGGAATCCGGCGAGGTCGTCGACGCCGCCGGGCCGTGGACCGAGTTCGCGCCCAGCCTCGCCGCACACGGCGAACGGGTCGTCTCGGTCGGCGCCGGCCCGCGCACCGCGTACGAGGTGGTCGAGCTGGACACCAGGAGCGGACGTGCCCGGGCGATCGGCGCCCGGCACCGGGATCCCGTCGACCCGGCCTACTACCCCGAGCCGCAGATCCGCACCTTCACCGGCCCCGCCGGCCGCGAGGTGCACGCCTACGTCTACCCGCCGCACAGTCCCGGCCGCACCGCCCTCGACGGCGAGCTGCCGCCGTACGTCATCTGGGCGCACGGCGGGCCCACCGGCCGGGTGCCGCTGGTGCTGGACCTGGAGATCGCCTACTTCACCTCGCGCGGCATCGGGGTCGCCGAGGTCAACTACGGGGGCTCCACCGGGTACGGCCGCGCCTACCGCGAACGGCTGCGCGAGCAGTGGGGCGTGGTCGACGTCGAGGACTGCGCGGCCGTCGCCCTCGCGCTCGCCGAGGAGGGCACCGCCGACCGGAACCGGCTCGCCATCCGTGGCGGCAGCGCGGGCGGCTGGACCACCGCCGCCTCCCTGACCACGACCGATGTCTACGCCTGCGGCACGATCATCTACCCCGTCCTCGACCTGGGCACCTGGGGCCCGGGGGAGACCCACGACTTCGAGTCGCACTATCTGCACTCGCTGGTCGGCCCGCCCGCCGAGGCACCCGCCCGGTACGCCGAGCGGTCGCCCACCATGCACGCCGACCGGCTCACCGCGCCCTTCCTGCTGCTCCAGGGCCTGGACGACGTGATCTGCCCGCCCGCCCAGTGCGAACGCTTCCTCGCCCGGGTCGACGGCCGGGGCGTGCCGCACGCCTACCTCACCTTCGCGGGGGAGGGACACGGATTCCGGCGCGCCGAGACCATGGTGCGCGCCCTGGAGGCCGAGCTGTCCCTGTACGCCCAGGTGTTCGAGTTGGACGCCTCCGGTGTCCCGGAGCTGGAGTTGCGCACGTGAGAGAACTGGTACGACCGGCCCGGCTGACCCCCGGGGCGCGCGTGGCCGTGGTGGCCACCAGCGGGCCGGTGCCCGAGGAACGACTGCGGGCGGGACTCGACGTGCTGCGCGGCTGGGACCTCGACCCGGTGGTGGCACCCCATGTGCTGGACCGGCACGGGGAGTTCCCCTACCTGGCGGGCGCGGACGCCGACCGCGCCGCCGACTTCCACGACGCCTGGTGCGACCCGGCGGTGGACGCGGTCCTGTGCGCCCGCGGCGGCTACGGCGTGCAGCGGATGATCGACCTGCTCGACTGGGAGGCGATGCGCGCGGCCGGGCCGAAGGTGTTCGTCGGCTTCAGCGACCTCACGGTCCTGCACGAGGCCTTCGCCACCCGCCTCGGGCTCGCCACCCTGCACGGGCCGATGGCGGCCGGCATCGACTTCATCAAGAACGAACGGGCCCAGGAGCACCTGAGGGCGACGCTCTTCGCCCCGGAGACCGTCCGCACCATCGCCTCCGGCGGCACCGCCCTGGTGCCCGGCCGGGCACGAGGCGTCACCCTCGGCGGCTGTCTGAGCCTGCTCGCCACGGAGCGCGGCGCCCCGCACGCCCGCCCCTCGGCGAGCGGCGGACTGCTGTGTCTGGAGGACGTGGGCGAGGAGACGTACCGGCTGGACCGCTACCTCACCCAACTGCTGCGAGCGGGCTGGCTGGAGGGGGTGCGCGGGGTGCTGCTCGGCTCCTGGCAGCAGTGCGATCCCTACGAACGGGTGCGGTCCATGCTCGCCGACCGCCTCGGTGCGCTCGGTGTACCCGTCGCCGGGGAGTTCGGGTTCGGACACTGCGAGGGCGCGTTGACCATCCCCTTCGGAGTCGCGGCCGAACTCGACGCGGACGCGGGCACGTTGACCCTGGACGAGCCCGCCCTGCGCTGACGTTCCCTGCTGAATCTCCGTCAAGAAAGCACACGCAGCTGGATTGACCGTGATCTGACACGTGTCACAACATGAGGGCCGGCCGGTACCTACCGGCCGGTATTCGCGTTGCCTCAGTGTGGAGGTCTCCGTGTCCCGATCCCGAGCCACGCTCGCTCTCGCCCTGGGTGCCGCGCTCACCGCACCCCTCGCACTCACCGCACCCCTCGCGCTCGCCGCTCCCGCGGCCGCGAGCGGCCCGTACAGCGTCACCGCGCTGAGGTTCACCGTCCAGGCGGGCGGTCGCACCTGCACGGTCGATGCCGACCTGTACCGCCCCGGGGGCGTGGACAGTTCCCGCCCCGCGCCCGCCGTGCTGGCCACGAACGGCTTCGGCGGGAGCAAGTCCGACGGTTCGACCGACGCCATCGGCAAGGCTTTCGCCGAGCGCGGCTACGTCTCCCTCATCTACTCCGGACTGGGCTTCGGCAAGTCCGGCTGCCTCATCTCGCTCGACGATCCGGCCATCGACGGCAGGGCCGCCTCCCGGCTCATCGACTTCCTGGGCGGAAAGCGGGCCGCCGACGACGGGACCAGGGCCGACTTCGTCACCCTCGACTCCGCCGGCGACCCACGCGTGGGCATGGTGGGCGGATCCTACGGAGGTGCGATCCAGCTGGCGACGGCCGCTGTCGACCACCGCGTCGACGCGCTCGTGCCCTTGATCACCTGGAACGACCTGGTCTACTCGCTGGACCCGAACAACACCGCCGGGACCGTCCCGGGCGCCTTCAAGTGGCAGTGGGCCAACGGCTTCTACCTCATGGGCGAGAGCCAGCCGCTGACCGTACCGAACCTCGACCCGTCCCGGATCAATTCCCTCGCCTGCCTGCACTTCGTCGCCAAGGCCTGCGACACCGTCCGCACCCTCAACTCCGGCAGCTTCCCGGCCGACGCCACCGCCGAGCTGCTCGCCTACGCGCGCAGCGTCTCCCCGGTCTCGTATCTGAGCCGGGTCGAGGCGCCGACCCTGCTGGTCCAGGGGCAGGCCGACAGTCTCTTCAACCTCAACGAGGCGACGGCGACGTACAAGACGCTCAAGGACCGGGGCACGACCACCAAGATGATCTGGCAGTCCTGGGGCCACAGCGGCGGCATCACCGACCCGGCCGCCGGTGAACTCGATCTCGCTCAGGGCAACCTGGAGACCAGCTACGTGGGGAAGCGGATCCTCGCCTGGTTCGACCGCTACCTCCGGGGGCGCCAGGACGTCGACACCGGACCGGCCTTCGCCTACTACCGCGACTGGATCACCGGCCCCGACAGCGCCTACGCCACGGCGGGCCGCCTTCCCGCCCTCACCGAGAAGCTCTACCTCTCCGGCGACGGCAAGCTCGTCGACAACCGCAAGAAGGTCGCGCGGGGCAGCCGTACCTACCGCAACGGGCCGGTCTCCACCAGCCATTCGGAGAGCTCCCTCACCGGGGTCATCGGGCTGCCGGACCCGGCGCCGTACGACATGGACGGCACCTTTCTGGGCTGGACCAGCGAGCCCCTGGCTCGCACCACGGATGTCGTCGGTGCTCCCCGGGCCACCCTGCAGGTCGTCTCGCCTACGGCCGAGCGGACCCAGAACTCCGGCGACGCGGCCGACAAGCTCGTCCTGTTCGCCAAGCTGTACGACATCGCGCCCGACGGCACCAGGACGCTGGTGCACCGGCTGGTCGCGCCGGTCCGCGTACCCGATGTGACCAAGGGCTTCACCGTGACCCTGCCGGGCATCGTGCACCGGTACGACAAGGGGCACCGGCTGCGGTTCGTGATCGCGGCGAGCGACGACGCGTACTACGGCAACCGGGGGATCAAACCGGTCACCGTGGTCAGCGCGCCCGGCGACACGGGCGTGCTGGAGCTGCCGGTGCTCGGCGGATGAGTCACCCGGAGGGCGCCACCCGCCGTGCGGGCCGGCGCCCCCGGCCCCAGCCTGGTCGCATGAGCCCGAAGACCTCGGACGGCGACCCCGCCACCGGCGGCAAGGGCGGGCTGACGATCCCCGCCCGGATCGCCGTGCCGGCCCTCGCCCTCCTCGCGCTGGTCCTCGTCTTCGAGAACACCCGCGCCACCAGGATCCGCCTGCTGGGCCCCGAGGTCACCATGCCGCTGTGGACGGCCCTGCTCGCCACCGGACTCATCGGGGCGCTGTGCGGGGCCTGGGCCATGAAGCGCCGCGACCGGTGACGCGTACGCTGGCCGGATGCCGAACACCGCATCCCGCTTCCTCGCCGAAGGCCCCCGCGCGGGGATCCGTCCCTTCACCCTCGAGGACGGTCCCGAGTTCACCGCCCGGGCCAGGGAGAGCAAGGATCTGCACCGGCCGTGGCTGTTCCCGCCGGACACCGACGAGGGCTACGCCGCCTACGCCGGGCCGCTCATAGAGGATCCGGCCAGGGCCGGGTTCCTCGTGTGCGAGAAGGCCTCCGGGGAGATCGCCGGGTTCATCAACATCAACAACATCGTCCGGGGCGGCTTCCAGTGCGGCGCGCTCGGCTACGGCGCCTTCGTGCACGCGGCCGGCCGGGGACTGATGCGCGAGGGCCTGGAGCTGGTGATCCGGTACGCGTTCGGGCCGCTGGGACTGCACCGGCTGGAGATCAACGCACAGCCCGACAACGTCCCTTCCGTCGCGATGGCGCGGGGCGCCGGTTTCCGGCTGGAGGGTTTCTCGCCCGCAATGATCTTCATCGACGGCGCCTGGCGCGACCACGAACGCTGGGCGCTGACCGTGGAGATGCGCTCCGGCGGCTGATCCTTCCCGGTCCTTCCAGATGATCGTTTCTTCGGTGAGGATGGACGGCATGCGGACTCTCGTCGTACTCGATGCCCCCTCCAACCTGGGCCTGCGCCCGCCCGCCCCGGGCACCGTACCCGGCTGCTACAAGCTGGCCGGAGCCCTGCGTGAACAGGGCATAGTGGAGCGGCTGCGGGCCCGGGAGGGCGGAGTGGTCGTGCCCCCGCGCTACGACCTGGGCGACTGGCAGGAGGGCGACGGCGTCTTCAACGCCGCAGCGCTCGCCGCCTACACCGGCAAACTCGCCGACCGCATCGAACACCACGTCCGCGCCGGTGACTTCCCCGTCGTCCTCGGCGGCGACTGCTCCATCCAGCTCGGAGCCTCGCTCGCCCTGCGCCGCCTCGGCCGGTACGGGCTGGCCGCGATCGACGCGTCGCACGACTTCCGGCACGCGGGCAACTCCGACCGGATCGGCGCGGCGGGCGGCGAGGAGGTCGCGCTGGCCACCGGGCGCGGGCAGCGCGACCTGACCGACCTGGAGGGGCTCCGGCCCTACCTGCGCGACGAGGACGTGCGGTTCTTCGGCATCCGCGACTGCTTCGAGGAGGACCGGGCCGAACTCGCCGCGCTGAAGATGCCCGTGGTCACCGTCGGGGACATCCGCGAACAGGGCGCCGACGCCCTCGCCCGCGCCACCGCACAGACCTTCGAGGCGCCCGGCACCGACGGCTTCTGGGTGCACCTGGACGCGGACGTCCTCGACCCGTCCGTCATGCCCGCGGTCGACAGCCCCGACCCGGACGGCCTGCACCCCGCCGAACTGGTCGAGCTGCTGCGCCCGTTGCTCGCCTCGGAGCGCTGCGCCGGGTTCAACGTCACCATCTACGACCCCGACCTCGACCCGGACGGCACCGCCGGCGCGCTGCTCGCCGACGTGGTCGTGGACGCCTTTGCGCAATCCTGACCGGCAGCGCCCCTGGCCGAGTCACCGCACGCCGGGTTCCATGGCCATCGTGACCAGGATCCGACGTGAGGTACTGACCCTGCCCGCCGCGCAGTTGGGACCCGACAACCCGCTGCCCCCGCTCCGCCCGCTCGACGATGGGGGTACCGCCCACGTTCTTGAGGCAGTGGGGGACCACCGCATCGACGACCGGGAACGCGACGAGATGCCCCGGGACATGGCCCGCCAGCTCGGGTACGAGCCGCTGCGCAGCCTGCTCCCGGTGCGGGTGCGTGACGGATACGGCAGAGACCGCGAGCCCGGCACCCTCGACACGCTGGTGATCGAGAACGACCGGCTGCGCGCCACCGTCCTGCCCGGCCTCGGCGGCCGGATCGCGTCCCTGGTCCACTTGCCCACGGGACGCGAACTCCTCTACCGCAACCCGGTGTTCCAGCCCGCCGACTTCGCCCTCAACGGCGCCTGGTACTCCGGCGGCATCGAATGGAACATCGGCGCCACCGGCCACACCACCCTCTCCTGCGCACCCCTGCACGCGGCCCGCGTCCCCGCCCCCGACGGCGGAGAGATGCTGCGCCTGTGGGAATGGGAGCGGCTGCGCGACCTGCCCTTCCAGGTCGACCTGTGGCTCCCGGAGGGCTCCGACTTCCTCCACGTCGGTGTCCGGATCCGCAACCCGCACGAGCGCCCGGTGCCCACCTACTGGTGGTCCAACATCGCCGTACCCGAGGACCGCCGGATCCTCGCCCCCGCAGGGGAGGCCTGGCAGTTCGGCCACGAGCGCCGCCTGCGCCAGGTGCCCGTGCCCTCGTACGACGGCATCGACCGCACCCGCCCCCTCAACAGCGCCTACGCCGCCGACTACTTCTACGAGGTGCCCGACGGCCGGCGCCGCTGGATCGCCGCGCTGGACGCGGACGGGCACGGCCTGGTGCAGACCTCCACCGACGTGCTGCGCGGCCGCAAGCTGTTCGTGTGGGGCAGCGGGCCCGGCGGCCGGCGCTGGCAGCAGTGGCTGACCGAGCCCGGCACCGGCGGCTACTGCGAGATCCAGGCGGGACTCGCCCGCACCCAGCTGGAGCACGTCCGGCTGGACCCGGGGAGCGAGGTCTCCTGGCTGGAGGCGTACGGCCCGCTCGACGCACCCGGCGAGGGGGAGTGGACGGCGCTCGTCCAGAGCGCCGAGGAGCGGCTCGACGCGGTGCTGCCGCGCGCCCGTGTCGAGGAAGCGCACGCGGCCTGGAGGCCGTACGCCGACACCGAACCTGTCGAGATCCTCGCCGCCGGCTCCGGCTGGGGCGCGCTCGAAGCACTGCGCGCCGACTGGAAGCTGCCCGGCACACCGTTCGCCGAGTCCACCCTCGGCGAGGCCCAGGCGCCCTGGCTGGAGCTGGTGCGCACCGGCTCCCTGCCGGAGCCGCGCCGGGTCCGCCCGCCCGGCGAGACCCTGGTCGCCCCGCACTGGCGGGACATGCTGGAGACCGCGCCCGCCACGCCGCACACCGAGTACCACCTCGGCGTCGCCCAGTGGCACGCCGGCGACCGCGCCCAGGCCGTCCGCAGCTGGGAACGTGCCCTCCCGCTCGCCCCGTCCCTGTGGCCCCTGCTGCGCTGCCTGGCCGTCGCCGACCAGGAGTCCGGTCACCACGAGCGGGCCGCCGAACGGTACGCCGAGGCCTTCGAGGACCTGTGCGGCGAACGGCGCGACGACGGCGAGTCCTGGACGGCCGCCGTGGCCGCGCTCGGCCGGGAGGCCCTGGAGGCGCTGCTCAGGGCCCGGCGGACGGCGGACGCGCGAGCCGTGTGGGACGGGTTGCTGCCCGCCGTCCGCCTGCGGGGCCGGTTCCGGCTGCTGGAGGCCGAGCTGTTGCTCGCCGAGGGGAGGGGCGCCGCGGCCCGGGCCGTCTTCGACGCCGGCTTCGAGGTCGCGGACCTGCGGGAGGGCACGGAGGTCATCGGCCGGCTGTGGGCCCGGCTGACCGACGATCCCCTGCCCGCGCGCTACGACTTCCGGATGCGCCCGGAGACGCCCTGAGCGGCAGCTCAGCCGTTCTGGTCGGCGTACTCGAAGACCGAACCGTCCGGGTGCATCGCGAGCAGGTTCCGGCCCGCCGGCGTCGGCACCGGGCCCGCGATGATCCGGGCGCCCAGGTCCGTGAGCAGCCGATGGGCCTCGTCCACGTCCTGCACGGCGATCGTGGCCGTAACCTTGCGCAGCAGATCCAGCTCGGCCTCGGGGCCGCTCATCAGCAGGAAGGAGCCGATCGCGGCCACCTGGACGCCGCCGCGTTCGAACCGGAGCGCTCTGCCGCCCGCGAGCTGCTCGTAGAAGGTGACCGCGGCTTCGAGGTCGTCGACACAAATACGCAGTGAGGCGCCCAGGATGTCCATGCGGACGAGCCTAGTTGGGGCCGCCGGGCCCGCACATGCCATGGCCCTGGCCGACGCCGTTACGCATCGTGTCCGTCGGGTACCCGGAGTCCATGGACCGCATGGATCACCTGGAACATCTGGACAAGCACCTCGTCGAAGAGCTGGCACAGGTGGCACGCGAGACGGTGCGCGACGAACTGCGCGAGCAGTCCCGCAAGCAGCGCCGCACGGCCATGCTCTACGCCGCCTCGGGTGCCGTCGCCCTGTACGCGGGCGGCGCGCTCGCCCTCGCCCTGGGCCTCGGCCTGGCGGCCGCCCTGCCCGGCTGGGCCGCCGCGCTGATCACCGCGGCGATCCTGGGCGTCCTCGCCTACCTGCTGCGCGGCGCCGCCCACCCGAAGCATCCCCATGACTCCGCCGCGGGTCATGTCGCGGGCGGCGCCCCGCCCGGCGGACTCGGCATGCCCTACCCGCCGATGCCGTCCGAGCCCCCGGTCCGACCGGACCTCGACCCCGGGGGCCCGCACCACCGGGCCTGACCGGCGTCCGGGTGAGGTGAGCGGCGTTTGGGTGGCCCGGCCCCGGTTACGCGGAATGCCTCGGAGGAGCCACACCGCCGGAGGCACACCGTGAGTCGACCACGCGTCGTGATCGTCGGCGCCGGTTTCGCCGGGTACCGGGCCGCACGCACCCTCGCCCGTGTGACCCGGGGCCGTGCCCGTATCACGCTGCTCAACCCGACCGACTACTTCCTGTATCTGCCCCTGCTGCCCCAGGTGGCCGCCGGGATCCTGGAGGCCCGCAGGGTCACCGTGTCGCTGCCCGGCACCCTGCGCGGGGTGCGGCTGGTGCTCGGCGAGGCGGGCCGCATCGACCTCGACGGCCGCTCCGTCCACTACACGGACCCCGAGGGCACCACCGCGTCCCTCGGCTACGAGCGGCTGGTGCTGGCCGTCGGCAGCGTCAACAAGCTGTTGCCGATCCCCGGTGTGGCCGAGCACGCGCACGGGTTCCGCACGCTGCCCGAGGCGCTGTATCTGCGCGACCACGTCACCCGGCAGGTGGAACTCGCCGCCACCGCCGAGGACGCGCGCGACCGCGCCGCCCGGCGCACGTTCGTCGTGGTCGGCGCCGGATACACCGGCACCGAGGTGGCCGCACAGATGCAGATGCTCACCGACAGCCTCGTGCGCCGGGATCCGGCGGGGGCCGGGCGGCCGCGCTGGATGCTGCTGGATGTCGCACCGCGGGTGCTGCCGGAGCTGGACGAGCGGCTCTCCCGCACGGCCGGCAAAGTGCTGCGGTCGCGGGGCGTCGACGTCCGGACGGGGACCTCCGTGAAGGCGGCCACTCATGACGGGGTGCTGCTGACCGACGGCGAGTTCGTCGAGACGCGGACTCTGGTGTGGTGCGTCGGGGTCCGGCCGGATCCGCTGGTCGAGGCCGTCGGGCTGCCGCTGGAGCAGGGCCGGGTGATCGTCGACCCCTACCTCCAGGTGCCGGGCCGCGCCGACGTGTTCGCCTGCGGCGACGCGGCGGCGGTACCCGATCTGGACCGTCCCGGCAGGTTCACGCCGATGACGGCCCAGCACGCCTGGCGACAGGGCCGGGTGGCCGGAGAGAACGTGGCCGCCTCGCTCGGTCTCGGCCGGCGCCGGCGCGCCTACCGCCACCGTGACCTGGGATTCGCCGTCGACCTCGGAGGCGTCCGGGCCGCCGCCAACCCGCTCGGTGTCCCGCTGTCCGGCCTGCCGGCCGGTGCCGTCACCCGCGGCTACCACCTGGCCGCACTGCCCGGGAACCGGGTCCGCGTCGCCGCCGACTGGCTCCTGGAGGCCGTCCTCCCGCGCCAGGCCGTCCAGCTGGGCCTCGTGCGGTCCTGGGCGGTCCCCCTGGACGAGGCTTCGCCGGAGCCGGCCCGGGCGCCGGGCGGCCCCGAGGGCACGGCCGAGCCCGCCGAGCGGCAGCCCGGCAAGCAGCAGACCTCTCCCCGCAAACCCCCCGAAGGAGACTCATGAACACCGCCGAACTCGCCGAACTCGGCCAGCAGCTGCGCGTGGACAGCGTGCGGGCCGCCGCCGCGGCCGGCTCCGGGCATCCCACCTCCTCGATGTCCGCCGCCGACCTGATGGCCGTTCTGCTCGCCGGCCGTCTCCGCTACGACTTCGAGCGCCCCGAGCACCCCGCCAACGACCGCTTCGTCCTGTCCAAGGGACACGCCTCACCCCTGCTCTACGCCGCCTACAAGGCGGCCGGTGTCATCGAGGACGGGGAACTGCTCACCTTCCGCAAGCTCGGCAGCCGCCTCGAAGGGCACCCGACCCCGCGCCGCCTGCCCTGGGTCGAGACGGCCACCGGCTCGCTCGGCCAGGGCCTGCCGGTCGGCGTCGGCATCGCGCTCGCCGGAAAGCGCCTGGACCGCGTCGACTACCGCGTGTGGGTGCTGTGCGGGGACAGCGAGCTGGCCGAGGGGTCGGTGTGGGAGGCCGCCGAACACGCCGCGTACGAGCACCTGGACAACCTCACGGCGATCGTGGACGTCAACCGGCTCGGCCAGCGCGGCCCGACCCGGCACGGCCACGATCTGGACGCCTACGCCCGCCGCTTCCGGGCCTTCGGCTGGCACGCGATCGCGATCGACGGACACGACGTGGAGGAGATCGACCGGGCGTACGGGGAGGCGCTGTCGACGACCGGGCAGCCCACGGTGATCCTGGCCCGTACCCTCAAGGGCAAGGGCGTCGCCTCGGTCGAGGACCGGGAGGGCATGCACGGCAAGCCGCTGCCCGAGCCCGAGGAGGCCATCGCCGAACTCGGTGGACCGCGCGAGCTGCACGTCCGCGTCGGCGAGCCGCCCGCCGCCGCGATGCTCCGCTCGCTGACCACCGAGGTCCTCCGACTGCCGCACTACGACAAGGGGGACGAGGTCGCCACCCGGGACGCCTTCGGCAAGGCCCTCGCCGCGCTCGGCACCGCCCGCGGCGACGTCGTCGCCCTGGACGGCGAGGTCGGCGACTCCACCCGTACCGAGGCGTTCGCCAAGGAGCACCCCGACCGCTTCTTCGAGTGCTACATCGCCGAGCAGCAGCTCGTCGCCTCGGCCGTCGGTATGGCGGCACGCGGCTGGGTGCCGTTCGCCGCCACGTTCGCCGCGTTCCTCACCCGCGCCCACGACTTCGTGCGCATGGCCTCGATCAGCGGCTCCGGGATCAACCTGGTCGGCTCGCACGCGGGTGTGGCGATCGGGCAGGACGGGCCCTCGCAGATGGGCCTGGAGGACCTGGCGATGTTCCGGGCCCTGTACGGCGCGACCGTGCTGTACCCGTGCGACGCCAACCAGACCGCCAGGCTGGTCGTGGAGATGGCCGGCCTCGACGGCATCCGCTATCTGCGCACCTCGCGCGGCAAGAGCCCGGTCATCTACGGCCCGGAGGAAGAGTTCCCGGTCGGCGGCAGCAAGGTGCTGCGCTCGAGCGACCGGGACCGGCTGACGATCGTCGCGGCCGGGGTCACCGTGCACGAGGCGCTCGCCGCCGCCGACCGGCTCGCCGCGGACGGCATCCAGGTGCGGGTGATCGACCTGTACTCGGTCAAGCCCGTCGACGGGGAGACCCTGCGCCGGGCCGCCGAGGAGACCGGCTGTCTGGTGACCGTCGAGGACCACCACCAGGAGGGCGGCCTCGGCGACGCCGTCGCGGAGGCGTTCGGCGACGGGCGGCCCGTGCCCCGGCTGGTCCGGCTCGCGGTGCGCACCATGCCCGGCTCGGCCGCGCCCGACGAACAGCTGCACGCGGCCGGCATCGACGCCGCGGGCATCGCGGCCGCGGCGAAGCTGCTGGTCGAGGAGGCGGTCGTGCGATGAGCCAGGACCCCGGCGACGGGGTGCGGACGATACGGGCGGGCCACCGTACGGTGGCCAGCCAGCGGCCCGGGAATATCCTCTTCCCGGGCTCGGGGAGGCGAAGGAGTGCACCAAGGGCGACCCAGCCGACTGCTACCGGTCCGTGGCCCGGTACATGCTGCCGCATCCGCGGGGCCGTCCGCTGATGCCGGAGCGCCACCCGGACGGCCTCGACGGCCCCCGCTTCATGCAGAAGAACATCCCGGGACCACTACCCGGGCCGGATCACCCGGGCCGGATCACCCGGGCCGAGGTCGCCAAGGAGGGCGGCACGGTGGCACGTCGTGGGCGACGACACCGCCGCCCTGCTCCCTCTCGCCGACCAGGCCTGCCTCACCCCGCACCGCCGGCTCTCGCGCACCGGCCGGGCCGGCGGCCTCGGCCATCCCGACCGGCTGGTCTTCGACCTCGCCCCTCCCGGAGACGACTTCGCCGCCGTCCGGCAGGCCGCCGGATGGCTCCACGAGCTGCTGGACCAACTTGGCCTGCCCGCCGCGCCGATGACGGCCGGCTCGCGCGGACTCCACCCCGTGGTCCCCCTCGACGGACGCCTCGACTTCGACGAGGTGCGCCGATTCGCCCACGACGTCGCCGAGTTCGCGCAGGCCGCGCACCCGGACCGGCTCACCACCGCTGCCCGCAAGCGGGAGCGCGGCGACCGCCTCTGCCTCGACGTGCGGCGCGACGCCCAAGAGCAGACGGCCGTCGCCCCCTACGCCGTCCGCGCCCTGCCCGGTGCCCCGTCGCCGTGCCGCTCACCTGGGAGCAGGTGGACGATACCGGCGTCCACGCCCGCCGCTGGACCCTCGCCGACGCCGTCTACCAGACCCGCACCGGCCGGTGGGCCGATCCGCCGAGCCGAGGCCGCGCCCGCGGACCCGCCCGGCGCGGGCTCGCGGACCTGCAGGGCTGATCGCGGTCCGACGTCGCCGACCGTCGCCGGTGGTGGCCGATCGTGCCCGAAGGTTTGACCGGGGGAGGAGGGGCCACTCGCAGAGTGAGGTGGCCACGTTGAACACAAAGAACACACCCCAGTCACAAAGTTCACAAGAAGCCCAGAATTCACACAGAAAGCAAGCAAACTCACAGTCGGATGCGGTGGACGACCGGCCGGCGCCCATGGAGGTGCTGCGCCAGGCGCGCGCCCAACTCGCCGAACTCACCGGATTCGCATCGGAGTCGGTGTCCTCCTTCGAGCAGACCGAGGACGGCTGGGCGCTCGATGTGGAGGTCCTCGAACTGCCGAGGGTGCCGGACACGATGAGCCTGATGGCGAGTTACCGGGTCGACCTCGACCCACGGGGACAGCTCACCGGCTATCGGCGCGTACGCCGCTACGAACGAGGGCGGGCCGATACTCGCAGGCCCGGCGGCCGCTAGGCCGCCCGCCCGGGTCCCGCGTCCCGGGTCGCACCGCGCATCCGACCACCCACGAGGAGGGAACGGCAGGCATGACCGTTGTACCTGCACAGCAGACCGGCGGCGGAGGCGGCGGCAGCAGTCTCTACGACGTACTCGAGCTGGTCCTCGACCGAGGCCTCGTGATCGACGCCTTCGTTCGTGTCTCCCTGGTCGGCATCGAGATCCTGAAGATCGATGTCCGGGTCGTCGTCGCCAGCGTCGACACCTATCTCCGCTTCGCCGAGGCGTGCAACCGGCTCGACCTGGAAGCGGGCCCGAGGAAGAGCCCCGGGCTGCCCGACCTGGTCGGTGAGATCACCGAGTCCGGCGCCCGCGGCAAGTCCAAGGGCGCCCTCTCCGGCGCCGCGGAGACCGTGTCCGACGCCTTCAAGCAGGCCCGTGAGGGCAAGCAGGGCCGTGAGGAGGGCGAGGCCGAGCCCCGGCCGCGCGCCCGCAGGACCACGGCGCGCCGGAAGGAGGAGCAGGAGTGAGTACCTACGTCTACGGGATCACGGCACGGTCGCACCCGGCGCTCCCCGAGGACATGGCCGGCGTGGGCGAGCCGCCCCGCCCGGTGCGCGTCCTCACGGCCGGCGATGTGGCCGCCCTGGTCAGTGAGGCCCCCGAAGGCCTGCGGCCCAAGCGCAAGGACCTGCTCGCCCACCAGAACGTGCTCGCCGAGGCCGGCGCGGCCGGCTGCGTGCTGCCCATGCGGTTCGGCGCCGTCGCACTCGACGACGACGCCGTCACCCAGGTGCTCACCGAGCGGGCGGAACACTACCGGGAGCGGCTGCGGGAGCTGGAGGGCAAGGTCGAGTACAACGTCAAGGCCAGCCACATCGAGGATGCCGTCCTGCACCTCGTGATGGCCGAGTACGCGGAGATCCGCTCCCTCGCCGAGGCCAACCGGCTCGCGGACGGCGGCAGTTACGAGGACAGGATCCGCCTCGGCGAGATGGTTGCGGCGGCCGTCAAGGCCAGGGAGGCCGAGGACGCCGCAAAGGTACGGAGCCTGCTGGAGCCGGCGGCCGCAGCGGTGAGCGTGGGCCCGGACTCCACCGGCTGGATCCTCAACGTGTCCTACCTCGTCGACCGGAGCACGGCCGAGTACTTTCTGGCCGCCGTCGAACAGGTCCGTACCGGCTACGCCCACCTGGAGCTGCGCGTCAACGGACCGCTGCCGCCGTACAGCTTCGTCGAGCCCGGTCCCGCCGAGCCCGCGGAGAGCACGGCGGGCGCCGGCACCGGCGCGCCGTAGCGGCCGGACCCGCACGGAAGGAGAACACCGTGGGACTGATCGGCGAAGTGGTACTGCTGCCGTTCGCGCCGGTGCGCGGGAGTTTCTGGGTGATCCAGCAGGTGCTCCGCGAGGCGGAGCGGATCTACTACGACCCCGCCACCGTACGGGCCGAACTCGCCCGGCTCGAAGAGCAACTGGAGGCGGGCGAGATCACCGAGGAGGAGTTCGACCGGTGTGAGGACGAACTGCTCGACCGGCTGGAGATCGCCCTGCGCTCCGGCGAAACCACAGGCGACGGGACGACATCATGAATCGGACGGCACTCGGCCTCGCCATAGGGGCCGGATATCTGCTGGGACGCACGAAGAAGATGAAAATGGCCCTGGCAGTCGGCTCCCTGGTGGCCGGGAAGAAGCTGAACCTCGGACCGCGGGGGCTCGCGGAGCTGGTGCAGCAGCAGCTGCGCGACAACCCGCAGTTCAAGGAGATCGGGGACCAGCTGCGCGAGGACCTCCGGGGCGTCGGCAAGGCCGCCACCGGGGCCATGGCCGAGCGGCAGATGAGCGCGCTCGCCGACCGGCTGCACGACCGTACCTCCAGCGTGCGCGACCAGCTCTCCGGGGCAGTGCCGGAGATCGGCTCCGACGAAGAAGACGACGACGAGGAAGAGCCGAGGAAGGAGAGCGGGCACGAGGAGGACGCCCGTGAGTCCCGGCAGGCGCCGCGACGCAAGAAGGCGGCCGAGAAGCCCTCGCAGAAGAGGGCACCCGCCAAGAAGGCCGAGGCGAAGGCTCCGGCCAAGAAGGCGGCGGGCAAGAAGACGGGCCCGGCCCGCAAGCCGGGCTCGAAGAGGACGGCCTCGGCCGGTGGCGCGGTGCGCGGCGGCCGGTCCCGGCAGTCGAAGGGCGGCGATGACCGATGACCGAGACCCTCGGATCGGCGACCTCCGCGGCCGGCAAGGCCAAGGGCGCCGCCAAGGACAATCCGCTGACCGATCTCGCCCACAGCGAGGCCGCCGACCGGCTGAAGGCGGAGACGCAGGAGTACCTGTCCGCGCAGGCCGAGAAGCTGCTGGCCGGTCTCGGCCGCAAGCTCGGTGAGACCACGGTCAAGCTCAACGACATAGCCGAGGGCAACAGCCCGGGCTTCGCGAAGCTGGCACTCGAAGGCGGCCGCAAGTTCGCCGAGGGCAAGGGACCGCTGCGCTCCGCCCTGGAACTCGGCGCCTCCCGGGTCAAGGAGAACGTGATGGAGGCGGTGAAGAACATCGGGGGCGGCAAGGGCAAGCGCAAGGGCGGCGGCGGCAACAAGCCCATGGTGATCATGGAGTCCATCGACGTCGGCGTACCGCTTCGCACGGCCTACGACCAGTGGACCCAGTACCAGGATTTCAGCACCTTCGCCAAGGGCGTCAAGAGCGCCAACCGTGCCGACGACACCAAGTCCGACTGGCAGCTGAAGGTGTTCTGGTCCAACCGCAGCTGGAAGGCGCACACCACCGAGCAGATCCCCGACTACCGCATCCAGTGGACGTCGGAGGGTGCCAAGGGCACCGCGAAGGGTGTCGTCTCCTTCCATTCGCTCGGGGACAACCTCACCCGCGTCCTGCTGGTCATGGAGTACTACCCGAGCGGCCTGTTCGAGAAGACCGGCAACATCTGGCGCGCCCAGGGCCGCCGGGCCAGGCTGGACCTGAAGAACTACGCCCGCTTCATCACCCTCAAGGGAGAGGCGGAGGACGGCTGGCGCGGTGAGATCCGCGACGGCGAGGTGGTCCGCAGCCACGAGGACGCGGTCGCCGAGGAGGAGGAGTCCCAGGCGTCCGAAGAGGAGGCCGAGGAGGAGCCAGGCGCGGACGAGGAGCCGTACGAGGGCGAGGAAGAAGAGACGGACGAGTACGAGGACGGAGAGGAGGAGCCCGAGGACGAGGAGGAGCCCCGCGATGAGGAGGAGCCGCGCGGAGAGGAGGAGCCCGAGGACGAGGAGGAGTACGAGGAGGAAGAGGAACCCGAGTACGCCGAGAGCGGGAGCCATCGATGACGATGGCCGGCCGGCTCCCCGAACCCTACGGCCAGGGCAGTGGGGCCAACCTCGCGGACATCCTGGAGCGCGTGCTCGACAAGGGCATCGTCATCGCGGGCGACATCAGGATCAACCTGCTCGACATCGAACTCCTGACCGTCAAACTCCGGCTGATCGTGGCCTCGGTCGACAAGGCCAAGGAGATGGGCATTGACTGGTGGGAGACCGACCCCGCGCTCTCCTCCCGCGCCCGCCGGGACGAACTCGCACGTGAGAACGCCGAGCTCAGGGAACGGCTGGCCCGCCTCGAGGAGCTGGAAATCGGCCGTGCGCCGAAGGAGTCCCGATGACCGGACTGCGCTACGTCTACGCCGTCAGCCGCCCCCTCGGCGCGCCCCTGCAGGCCCAGCTGACGGGCATCGGCGGCGCCCCGCCGGCCCTGCTGCACCACCACGGGCTGGTGGCGGTCGTCAGCACGGTCCCGGAGGGCGACTTCAACGAGGAGGCGCTGCGGGCCCGCCTGGAGGACCTCGACTGGCTGGCCGCGACCGCCCGGGCCCACCAGGGCGTGATCGACGCGCTCACCACCGTCACCACGCCGCTGCCGCTCCGGCTCGCGACCGTGTTCCGGGACGACAGCGGCGTACGCACGATGATCGAGGCCCGTGAGGAGGACTTCCGGCGCATTCTCGACCGGCTGGACGGCCGGGTGGAGTGGGGCGTCAAGGTGTACATGGAGAGCGCCGCCGACGACCCTGCCGAGTCGGAAGAGACTGCGGAGTCTGCCGAACCCGCCGTCTCCGCCGCGGCGAGACCGTCCAGTGGGCGGGACTATCTGCGCCGGCGGCGGGAGAGCACGCACGCGCACGAGGAGGCGTGGCGCAGGGCCGAGACATTCGCCCGGACCCTGCACGAGCGGCTGTGCCGGCACGCCGAGGACTCCCGACTGCACCCTCCGCAGAACCCGGCGCTCTCCGGGGTGTCGGGCCGGAACGTGCTCAATGCGGCCTACCTCGTGTGCCGGGCGGGATCCGAGGGGTTCGTGGAACTGGTGGACCGTACGAAGGACGAGGCGCCGGGCATGCGGGTGGAACTCACCGGGCCCTGGGCCGCCTACTCGTTCTCCGGTGAGTTCGGAGGGGAGCAACGGTGACCGTCGTCGAGCGCCGTGAGATCGCCCTGGTCGACCTGCTCGACCGGCTGCTGGCCGGCGGCGTCGTCATCACCGGCGACGTAACCCTGCGGATCGCGGACGTCGACCTCGTGCGCATCGACCTGAACGCGCTGATCAGCTCGGTGAACGAGTCGGTCCGCTCACCCTTCGAGGAGCCCTGATGACGGCACGTGAGCGGCTCGACCTGGAACCCGACACGGTCGAGCGTGACCTGGTGAAACTTGTGCTGACCGTGGTGGAGCTGCTGCGTCAGCTGATGGAACGGCAGGCGGTGCGCCGCTTCGACACCGGTGAGCTGACCGAGGAGCAGGAGGAACGGATCGGGCTCACCCTGATGCTCCTGGAGGAGCGGATGGCCGAGCTGCGGGAGCGCTACGGCCTGCGTCCCGAGGACCTGAATCTGGACCTCGGGCCGCTCGGACCGCTGCTGCCCCGGCATTGAGCCGCGTGCGGCGGACCGCACTCGGCTCCGGCACCGGCGGTTCAGGCCGCCTTACGGCACAGGATCTCCCCGTGCAGCACGGCGAACCAGCCGTCCTCCCGCCGGCCCCACTCGCGCCACGCCTCCGACACCGCCCGCAGCCGCTCAGGGGTCGCGTGGCCGCCTTCCGTGGCTCGCTCGGCGTAGGCCGAGGCGAGGGTGCGGTCCGCCCACAGCCCGCTCCACCAGGCCCGCTCCTCCGGCGTGGCGTACGTCCAGGTCCCCGAGGTGGCCGTGATGTCCGTCAGGCCCGCGGCCAGCGCCCAGGCCTTCAGCCGGCGTCCGGCGTCGGGCTCCCCGCCGTTGGCCCGGGCGACCCGCTCGTACAGGTCCAGCCAGTCGTCCAGACCCGGCACCGCCGGATACCAGGTCATCGCCGCGTAGTCGGCGTCGCGCACGGCGATGAACCCGCCCGGTTTCGTCACCCGGTGCATCTCGCGCAGCGCCTGCACCGGGTCGCCGACGTGCTGGAGCACCTGGTGGGCGTGGACCACGCAGAAGGTGTCGTCGGGGAAGTCCAGGGCGTGCACGTCGGCGATCGCGAAGTCCACGTTGGACAGGCCGCGCCCGGCGGCGGTGTCCCGGGCCTGCCCCAGGATGCCGGGCGCGTGGTCGACGCCGGTGACATGGCCGTCGGGGACCAGTTCCGCCAGGTCGGCGGTGATGGTGCCCGGGCCGCAGCCGATGTCCAGGATCTTCATGTGGGGGTTCAGCGCACCGAGCAGATAGGCCGCCGAGTTGGCGGCGGTCCGCCAGGTGTGCGACCGCAGCACCGACTCGTGGTGCCCGTGTGTGTAGACGGCGGTCTCCTGCGCTTTCGGCATGGCTGTGCCCCTTCGCCCCTCGTCGACGCAACGGTCAGGAGGCCCTGCGGCCTCCTGACGCCGGTGCAGCGAACGGTACGCGGCCATGCCGAATGATGAGACCCACGTACCATCATGTGGACAGCACGCGGCGTGGACATCAGTGCGGCAGGCTCGCTCAGGAGAGGGGCCGGTACACCCGCAGTGCCTCCGGCAGCTTCTCCACCAGTACCTCGCCACCGACCTCGGTGACCTCGCCGTCGTAGGCCAGCGGGGTGCCGGGCGCGAAACCGGACAGCCGCAGCCGGCTCACCTGCTCCGCCGCATGGGCCCGGGAACGAGTGAGCGGACCGGCCGCCGCGGCGGCCAGCAGCCGCAGCGCCGGCCTGCGCCCGCCGTGCACCACCCGCACGTCCAGCAGCCCGTCCGCCAGGTCGGTGCGGCGGCCGGACGCGAGACCCATCCGGTGGTAGACGCCGTTGCCCACGAACAACAGCCACAACGGGGCGCGCTGTCCGCCGAGTTCGACCTGCAGCGGATGCCGGTGGGCGCGCAGCACCCGCACCGCTGCGAGCACCCCGGCCGGCCAGCCGCCGATCCGGTGCGACCAGCGCTCCCGCTCACGCACCAGGTCCGGATAGACCCCCAGACTGAGTGTGTTGAGGAAGATGCCCTCGTGGTCACCGGCGACGAACCGGCCGACGTCCACCCGGACCGCCTCGCCCCGCCGGACGGCGTCGGCCGCCGTGCGCTCGTCCTCCACGCCCAGGTCGTAGGCGAAGTGGTTGAGCGTGCCCCCGGGCAGCACCGCGAGGGGCAGGCCGTGCCGCAGGGCGACCGCGGCCGCCGCGTTCACCGTCCCGTCGCCCCCGCACACCCCGATCGCCCGCGCCCACGCGGCCGCCTTCTCCAACTCGGTCTCCACGTCCTGGGGTTCGCACTCCAGGATCTCCGCCTTCGGCAGCGCCTCCCGCAGGACGCGCGCCCGGTCGGACGTCCCCGAGGCGCGGTTGGCGACGACCACGAGGCCGTCGCCCTCGGGAAGGGCCGGCGCCGCGGCCCGCGGCCGCGCCGGCGGCGCGACCTGGGCGCGGGTCGGCACCAGGCCCCGTACGGCGAACGCGGCGGCCGCGCCCAGCGCCGCCCCCGCGAGCACGTCGCTCGGGAAGTGCACGCCCGTGTAGACCCGCGACATGGCCACGGAGAACGCCACCGGCGCCACCACCGCCCCCCACGCGGGCGATTCGAGGGCCACGCCGGTCGCGAAGGCGGCGGCCGACGCGGCGTGACCGGACGGGAAGGAGGTGGTGATCGGCTGCCGCTTCAGCTGCCGGACCAGCGGCACCGGGTCCAGCACGGGCCGCGCGCGGCGCACCGACCGCTTGCCGAGGGTGTTGATGGTCAGGGAGGCCAGGCTCAGGGAGGCGATCCCGCGGACGGCGGCCCGGCGGGCCCGCGGCGTACGGCTCGCCGCGATCCCGGCGGCCGCCGCGAACCACAGCACCCCGTGGTTCGCCCCCCGGCTCAGCCGCGGCAGCACGCGCTCGGCACCCGGCCAGTGCCACTCGGCGGCCCTCTCGAAGAGGCGGCCGTCGAGGCCGAGCAGCCGATCGCGCAGGACGTGCCGCCCGGGTACCGGGACAGTGAGGTCGACATCTGGGCTCATGCCGGGGCGGGTACCCTGAAGCGGCCGTTTCTTGTGCGCCGGCGGTGCGAACGAGTGAGAGGAACCTCGAATGCGCCTGCTCCTCGTCCGCCACGGCCAGACCCCGTCCAACGTCGACTACCTGCTGGACACCGCCGTACCCGGGCCCGGTCTGACCCCTCTCGGGGAGCGGCAGGCCGCCGCCCTGCCCGAGGCGCTCGCGGGCGAGGTCGTCGAGGCCGTCTATGCCTCCACCCTGGTGCGCACGCAGCTCACGGCCGCACCGCTGGCCGCCGCCCGCGGCCTCGACGTGATCGTCCGGGACGGCATCAGGGAGGTGTCCGCCGGCGACCTGGAGATGCTGCCCGGCGACTCCGAACAGGGCCGGCTCTACATGAAGACGGTCTTCGCCTGGGCGGCCGGGGACACCGGGCTGCGGATCCCGGGCGGGGAGAGCGGCGCTCGGGCGCTGGCGCGGTTCGACGCCGTGGTGGCGGAGGCCGCGGACAGCGGCGTGCCGGCCGTCGCCATGGTCAGCCACGGCGCGGCGATCCGGATGTGGACGGCCGCCCGCGCCGACAACGTCGACGTGCCCTTCGCCGCCGCCCGCCCGCTCGCCAACACGGGCGTGGTGGTCCTGGAGGGTTCGCCGTCCGACGGCTGGAAGGCCCTGTCGTGGGCCGGCGCGGTCGTGGCCCCCGCCGGCGAGGGCGGGCCCACCGGTCGGTCCCTGGACGCGGCAGGATAACGGTTTGCCCCAGGTCGGCGGTGCCCCACAGAATGCCTCCTCATGGGACATCTGGAAGCCGCGCACCTCGAGTACTACCTCCCGGACGGGAGAGCGCTGCTCGGCGACGTCTCCTTCCGGGTCGGCGAAGGCGCCGCCGTCGCCCTGGTCGGCCCGAACGGCGCCGGCAAGACGACCCTGCTCCGGCTGATCTCGGGCGAGCTGAAACCGCACGGCGGCACGGTCACCGTCAGTGGCGGCCTCGGTGTGATGCGCCAGTTCGTGGGCTCCGTGCGGGACGAGACGACCGTACGCGACCTGCTCGTGTCCGTCGCTCCGCCCCGCATCCGCCAGGCGGCACAGGCCGTGGACCGCGCCGAGCACGCCATCATGACCGTCGACGACGAGGCCGCCCAGCTCACCTACGCGCAGGCCCTCGCCGACTGGGCCGAGGCACGCGGCTACGAGCACGAGACCCTGTGGGACATGTGCACCACCGCCGCACTCGGCATGCCGTACGAGCGGGCCCAGTGGCGGCAGGTGGGCACTCTCTCCGGCGGCGAGCAGAAACGCCTCGTCCTGGAGGCGCTGCTGCGCGGCACCGACGAGGTGCTCCTGCTGGACGAGCCGGACAACTACCTGGACGTCCCGGGCAAGCGATGGCTGGAACAGCAGCTGAAGGAGACACGCAAGACGGTCCTGTTCGTCTCCCACGACCGCGAACTCCTCAGCCGAGCCGCCGAGAAGATCGTCTCCGTGGAACCCGGCCCGGCCGGCGCCGACGCCTGGGTGCACGGCGGAGGCTTCGCCACCTACCACGAGGCCCGGCGTGAACGCTTCGCCCGCTTCGAGGAGTTGCGCCGCCGCTGGGACGAGAAGCACGCCCAGCTGAAGAAGCTCGTCCTCAACCTCCGGCAGGCCGCCGCCGTCAGCCACGAGATGGCCTCCCGCTACCAGGCCGCGCAGACCCGTCTGCGCAAGTTCGAGGAGGCGGGCCCGCCGCCCGAGCCGCCGCGCGAGCAGGACATCACCATGCGTCTGAAGGGCGGCCGTACCGGCGTGCGGGCCGTCACCTGCGAGCAGCTCGAGCTGACCGGCCTGATGAACCCCTTCGACCTGGAGGTCTTCTACGGTGAGCGGGTCGCCGTACTCGGCTCCAACGGCTCCGGCAAGTCGCACTTCCTGCGACTCCTGGCCGGCGAGGGCGTGACGCACACGGGGCAGTGGAAGCTCGGCGCACGGGTCGTCCCCGGCCACTTCGCCCAGACCCACGCCCACCCCGAGCTGCAGGGTCGCACCCTGCTCGACATCCTGTGGAAGGAGCACGCCCAGGACCGGGGCGCGGCCATGTCCCGGCTGCGCCGTTACGAGCTGACCGGGCAGGCCGAACAGACCTTCGACCGGCTCTCCGGCGGCCAGCAGGCCCGCTTCCAGATCCTCCTGCTGGAACTCCAGGGAGTCACCGCGCTGCTGCTGGACGAGCCGACCGACAACCTCGACCTGGAGTCCGCCGAGGCCCTTCAGGAGGGCCTGGAGGCCTTCGACGGCACGGTGCTCGCGGTCACCCACGACCGCTGGTTCGCCCGCTCCTTCGACCGCTTCCTGGTCTTCGGCAGCGACGGCCGCGTCCGCGAGACCGCCGAGCCCGTCTGGGACGAACGCCGGGTGGAACGGGCCCGGTAGTCCCGCCCCGTGTCGCATCGGCGGGCCCGGACACCCGGATGTTCGTACAGTGGACTCAGGAACGCGAGCTCCACGCTCCCTCCCGGAACGCTCGGAGGCAGTGCCCGCCGGGCGGGTGTCCGGACCGGACGAACGACACGACGAGCGGGGCACAACATGACCGGAGTCGACCCCAGCCGACTGGACGACCAGCAGCTCATGAAAGAGCTGGAGACGATCCACCGCACGCGCCACGACACCCTTCTGTACGGCTCGAACGACGCGCTGCGGGCCCACAACGAGCGGATGGCGCAGCTCGAGGGCGAGTACCTGCGCCGCAACCCGCGCCGCCTGGTCAGCGCGGGCCGCACGCGCGAGGGCGCACGTGAGCGCGGCTGCGGCGAAGCGGCGACTCCGGGCACGTGCGGCACCTGAGACGGCCCCTTGCGAAAGGGCCGGCCCGCAGCGGTGCGGGCCGGCCCCGGCGGTCGGTCCGTCCCACCGGGGACGCTGTCGCAGATCATCACCTCTCGTCCGCCGGAGCGCCCCTGGTCGGCGCCCCGGTCCCGGTTCATCCCCCGCTCACCAGCGCCTCGGCCAGCTGCTGCACATTGGAGTACCGCCGCGACCGCGGCATCCGGGCCACCGCGTCGATCAGCGCGCCTGGCGCGTTGCCCCGGCGCAGGGCCCTGGTCAGCTCGTGGGCGTCGGCCGGGAAGGCGTGCCTGCCCAGATTCCGGGCCAGCTCCAGCCGTACCGTCGCCAGCGACGCACCGGCCTGACCGGGAGCCACCGGCCCGCTCCACACCTCCGGGTCGTCGTCCGCGGCCGGCTCCGGGTCGTGCCACTCCTCGGTGCGCGTCGGGTGCCCGGACCTGAGCAGGTCCCGCAGCTCGTGCTTCATCTCGTCGTCCCGGTGGACGTTCAGCCGGTCACTGCCTCGCTGCATGTCTGCCTCCAAGGGGTCGAAAGTCCGCACCCGCGTACCCGGGGGCTCGGGCCCGACACCGGATCCGACGGTCGGAAACCGGCCGCTCCGATCCGGTCGGCACCTACCGAGTCACCTGCACGGGATCCGGAAAACCTCTGGCGAACCGGTGGGCGGGCGTCGGTCCCGGGGCTCTCGCCGTCGGTGCCGTGGGGTCACCCGTTAGGCCGTTCGCGTCCCGCGAATGGGGTCCGGCCGCGCGCGGTGCGGCGTCCGGCGGGCTGTGATGGCAGCGAGGACACGTCAGCCGTGTCCCTGGCCGTACCGCAGGCCGCCGTCCTCCCGTCCCGCTGTTTCGCCGAGGAGCCCGCCCCATGCGCCGCACCGCCCGTGCCCTGTCCGTCGCCGCCCTGACCGGCGCCGCGCTCTTCATAACGGGGCCCACCGCGTCCGCGGACCCCGCGGCCGAGGCGAGCCCCGGCACCGTCCGGCCCGACGGCACGCTCACCGTGCCCGCGTCCTGCGAGGCACTCACCGAACCGGCACCGGACACCCTCGACACCGTCTCGCCGTGCGACGAGAGGCAGGTGCCGGGGGAGGAACTCGACGAGGGGCAGGGGCCGGGGGAGCAGCTCGACGAGGGCCAGGCGCCGGGGGAGGAGTCCAAGGAGGACCCGGGACTGGCGTCGGACCCGGGACTGGCGTCGGACCCGGGACTGGTGTCGGAGCCGGCGTTGGCGCCGGAGCCGGCTCCGGCTCCGGAACCCGAGCCGGCTCCGGACCTGGTGCCCGGTCCGACACAGGGGCAGCGGCAGGAGTCGGGGCCGACGCAGGAACCCGGAGAGGGGCAGGCACCGGCACAGGGGCAGGGACAGACGCAGGGCCAGGCGCCAGGACAGGCGCAGGGACAGACGCAGGCCCAGGGGCAGGGACAGACGCAGGGCCAGGCACAGGGGCAGCGGCCGGACCAGGGGCGGGAGTGCGAGGACGGTGCGCGTACCTGTGCCGACGGGGCCGCCCCGTGCAGCGAGCCCGGGCAGTGCCACGGCGACGGACAGGACTGCGCGGCGGGACGCTCCTGCACCGGCGGACACGGCTGCCGCGAGCCCGGCGACGATGCCGACTGCGGTCCGGCGACCGTGGGGCACGGGGTCGAGGCCGGGCAGGGCGGCACCTTCGGCGACTCGGTTCCGGCGCTGGTCGCCGGCGGTGCGCTGATCGCCGCGGCCTGCGCAGGAGCCGTCTACCGGCTGAGCGGCCGCAGGAGAGCCGCCGCCGGCTGACCCGGGGCCCGTGCCGGTGCGGACCGGGACGACTTCCGGCAACCGGCCATGGAGGACCGCACGCCGGGTACACACCTCTCCGAGGGCAACACCAGCAGGCACCGTACTCACCAGCCACGCAGCCGGCACCACAGGAGCAGCCGCAGGAGCGGCCGACGAGGAGAGCACGGCCCGGACGGAACACCACACGGCACCACCCACTGCGCGGAGGCGGACATGCGGCGGACGGACCCGGAGGGCCACGGCCCCGTCCGCTACGGGCCGCCCCTGCCCGCCGACGGCCTGCCCGTCCTCCCGGAACTCGCCGCCGTCCTCGCCGCCGCGGCCGGCCGCGCCGAGGCCCACCCCGTCGGCGGCGCCCCCGCCCTGCTGGAGGCGGCCTGCGGCTACTGGACCCGGCGCGGACTGACCTGCGCCCCCGACCGGGTGGCCGCAGGCCCCGGCGCCCCCACGCTGCTGCTCGCCCTGACCGCCGCGATCATCGGCGACACCGGTGACGTGCTCGTGCCACGCCCGTGCGCCGCCTGGTGGGCCCCGTACGCCCGGCTGCTCGGCAGACCCGTCTTCCATGTGCCGACCCCGGCCGAGAGCGGTGGTGTACCCGACCCGTACGCCCTGCTGGAGACCGTCCGCCGGGTGCGTGCCGAGGGCGGTGATCCCCGGCTGCTGGTGCTGTCCGTCGCCGACGACCCCACCGCCACCGTCGCCCCGCCCGAACTGCTGCACGAGACCGTCGAGGCGGCGGCCGCCGAGGGGCTGCACCTGGTCAGCGACGAGACCTGGCGCGACACGCTGCACGCCCCGCGCGAGACCGTCCTGCTCAGCCCAGCCGAGATGCTGCACGAAGGGGTCACCGTCTTCACCGACCTGGCCGGCGCCCTGCTGCCGTCCGGCTGGCCCGCCGCCGTCGCCCGCTTCCCCGAAGGAGAGCCGGGGGAGCGGCTCCACGCGCGCGTGCTCGACATTCTCACCGCGCTCGGCGCCCGGATCGCCGCCCCGGTCGCCGCCGCGGCCGGCTACGCCCTCGACGAACCCGCACCCGTCACCGAGCGCCGCGAGGCCGCCGTACGCCTGCACGCGCGCGTGGCCGCCGCCGCGCACGGCATGGTCGTCGCGGCCGGCGCCCTGGCCCGGCCGCCGCAGGCCGGCCGCCACCTGTACACCGACCTCGGCCCGCTGCGCGAGGCGCTCGCCGAGCAGGGCGTCGGCGACGCCCAGGAACTGGAGGACTTCCTCACCGCCCGGCTCGGCATGCCCGCGCCCGGCGGCCACCGCTTCGGCGACGACCTCGGAGCGCTGCGGGTACGGCTCGCCACCGGGCCCCTGCTGGGCGGCACGGACGAGGAACGCACGGAATGCCTCACGTCACCCTCACCGTTGGAACTGCCACACGTGCAACGCGCGTTGATGTCCTTGGGGTCGGCCTTCGGCGATCTCCGCGACGACGCTCAGCGACGGGAGCCTCCTCGATGACGCAGCAGACGCATGAGCCCGAGTCCGTCACCACGACCACGACCAGGACCAACACCACGACCACAACCGGCGACGAAGCCGGCGCCCCCGCGGCCCGGGCCCCCCTCGCGCCCCCGTTCCCGCCGCTGGCCGAGCCCCGCCCGCTGGGCGAACACCGGGTGTGGCCGCGGACGTTCCACGACCGGCTCACCGCGCCCCTGCCCGGCCTCAGGGCCCTGGCCCGCTTCGCCCGCGAGGGCGCCGTACGCCCCCGACCCGAGGGCCTCGCCGACATCCCCGGGCTCCCCTACGAACCCGGCCCGCTGCCTCGCACGGGCACCCGCACGCTGGCCGTCACCTGGGCGGGACACGCCAGTTGGATCGTGCGCGTCGGCGGGCTCACCGTCCTCACCGACCCCGTCTGGTCCCGCCGCATCATCGGCACCCCGGCCCGCATCACCCCCGTCGGCGTCACCTGGGACGACCTGCCGAGCGTCGACGCGGTCGTCATCAGCCACAACCACTACGACCACCTGGACGCCCCCACGCTGCGCCGACTCCCGCGCGCCACACCGGTGTTCGTCCCCGCCGGCCTCGGCCGCTGGTTCCGACGGCGCCGCTTCACCCGCGTCACCGAGCTGGACTGGTGGGAGGGCGCCGAACTGTCCGGCGTCCGCTTCGACTTCGTGCCCGCCCACCACTGGTCCAAGCGCACCCTCACGGACACCTGTCACAGCCTCTGGGGCGGCTGGATCCTCACCGACGCCGACGGACAGCGCCTCTACTTCGCCGGCGACACCGGATACGGTCACTGGTTCTCCCGCATCGGCCGCCGCTACCCCGGAATCGACCTCGCTCTCATGCCGATCGGCGCCTACGACCCCCGCTGGTGGCTCAGCGACGTCCACTGCGACCCGGAGGAGGCGGTACAGGCCACCCTGGACCTCGGCGCCCGGAGCATGTCCCCGATGCACTGGGGCACGTTCATCCTCTCCGCCGAGCCGGTCCTGGAACCGCTGACGCGGGTGCGGGCGGCCTGGGAGAATGCGGGCCTGGACCGGGAGGACCTGTGGGACATGCCGGTCGGGGGCTCGAGAGTCCTGGACCGCACCCCCTGAGGGGCGCGGAGAACTCCCCGAGGGACACGAGGAACTCCTGGTGAGACGCGAGATCCGCGCGGCAGCCCGCCGCACGCCCGCACTCCGCAGACGGCCGCACCCCCGACGGCGCTACCGCACAGCCCCCCGAACGCGCCGCACCAAGGCCGGCATCGCACTGATCACCACGGTCAACGCGATGGCCGCCACGACACCTTCCCAGGGCTGCTCGAACAGCGAACCCCCCAGAATCCCGATCACCTGATAGGTCAACGCCCACGCCAGACAGGCAGGCAGGTTCCCGCGGCTGAAGCGCCGCAAGGGCCACTCGGCCAGCAGACAGGCCAGCATCACCGGCAGCCGGCCGGCGGGCACCAGCCGGGACAGCACCAGCACCGCCACCCCATGGTCGGCCAGCTTCTCCTGTGCCTGCGCCAGCCGCTCCTCCGGCGCCCGTGAACGAATCTCCTCCAGCCAGCGCGAGCCGTTCCTCGACCCCATCCCGCGCCGCCCCAGCCAGTACAGCGTGGCATCCCCGAGGAAGGCCGCCAGCGACGCCGTGACGAACACCAGCGCCAGCGAGAACGGCGCCGTCTGATGGAACGCCACCACCGCCGCCGAACTCACCAGCGCACCGGTCGGCACCACCGGCACCAGCGCGCCGATCAGCACCAGCAGGAACAGCGAGGGATAGCCGAGCGCCTGCTGCGTCGACTCGGGAGGCGCCGTCGACGTCGAGGCGGCGGCGAGCATCACGGCCAGGATCGGCCCTCTCACCGCGCGACCTCCAGGCGCACGCTCTCCCCGTGCCCGAGCTTGTGCACGGCCACCTGCGGCGCGGCCGCGGCGGCCAGGCGTACGAACTCGTCACCGGGCGCATGGAATTCGTGCGGACGCACGCCGTCCATGCCGATCGGCCAGTACGTCCCGTAGTGCACCGGCACCGCCACACGCGGCGCCAGCCGGGCCACCGCCCGCGCCGCCCGCCCCGCGTCCAGGTGCCCCTCGCCGAGGTAGGGCCCCCAGCCGCCCACCGGCAGCAGGGTCACGTCCACCGGCCCGACCTGCTCGGCCATGGTGTCGAACAGCCCCGTGTCCCCGGCGAAGTAGGTCCGTGCCTCGCCCTCGACGACGTAGCCGAGCGCGGGGGAGCGGTGCGGGCCGACCGGCAGCCGGCGCCCGTCGTGCCGCGCGGGCACCGCCCGGACGACCAGGTCCCCGACCCGGACCTCGTCCCCCGGGGCCACCTCGGTGATCCGCAGGTGCCGCAGCCGGTGCAGTCCGGGCACCGCCCGTGGTGCGCCCCGGGGCACGAGCAGGCGCGTGCCCGGGGGGAGAGAGGCCAGCGAGGGCACGTGCAGATGGTCGGCGTGCAGATGGGAGACGAGCGCCACGTCCGCGCGGTGGGCCTCCGCGGGGGGCACCACGCCCCGGCGGCGCCGCAGATGCGCGAGCCGGCCCGCGAACAGGGGATCGGTGAGCACTCGTATGTTCGAGTCTTCGAGCGTGCAGGTGGCGTGACCCCACCAGGTGATCTCCACCGGCACCTTCTTCGCCTCCTTCGCGCGACTCCCCCGAAGCCTACGGGCAGGAGTAGGGTCGGCGGCGAAACCCGGAGGTGAGGGGGACGCCATGGGACAGCTGCGGGGTGCCTCCGGCGGGCTCGCGCCGGTGCGGGTCACCGCCATCGCGAGCCTGACACCTCTGGAGGAGCTGGAGGCCGACCCCTTCCTGGTGGACTCCCGCAGCCAGCACGCCATGTGCGCCCGGTGGGCGGCGGAACGCGGCTACGTGGTCGTGCGGGAACTTCTCGTCGGCGGACTGCGTTTCGACCATTGCGCCCTGTGGGACGGTGTCCGGCCGGGCGTGGACGTGTTCGTCGCACCCAGCAGGCGGGTGCTGGCGCGCGCCCTGTCCTCGGTGGAGGAGTTCACTGCCGAGTGCGCGCGGCGCGGGGTGCGCGTGGAGACGGTGGGGCGGGCCGAGCCGTCGTACGACGCGCAGATGAAGGCACGGGTGCACCGCCGGCTGTCGATGCCCACGGCGGGCTACGACGGGCGGTGACGGCCCGGCAGCCCGCCGGGCCCGGCCCCGACCCGTATGACAAGGTGGAGTCAGGCCCGGTGACCGGGCGGGCCGGGACGTGAGGTGTTCGGGGCGTGCGGTGGCGGCGGGTTGCCAGTCAGGTCGGGCGGAGCGCCACGGTGTGGGCGGTCTCCACGGTCACCATGCTCGTGCTCGCCGGCCTTCTGCCCGACTTCAGGCTCCAGTCCGCCGACGGTGACAGCGCCACACGGATAGCGATCACCGCCGGGTGCGGCGCCGGCGCCTTCGGTGTGCTCTCGGCGGTGGTGTGGCCGCTCCTGGTACGGCTGCTGCTGCTCGTGCCCGCCCTGGTCCTCGGCCTGCTGGTCTTCTTCCTCAATGGCTCCCTGCTGCTCCTCGCCCTGCGCATCAACCCCTCGGGGCGGGGCGAGGTCGCCCCGGAGACCGCCGTCATCGTGGCCGCGGTGATGTCCGCGGTCGCCTCGGCCACCGGCGCCGCCCTCGCCGTACGCGACGACGACGCCTACCGCCGCCGCCTCCTGCGCCTGGCCGACCGCCGTCGCAGAGCCGGACCGCCCTGCTCCGTCACGCCCGGACTGGTCTGCGTCCAGCTCGACGGCGTCGGCCACGACGTGCTCACGGACGCCGTCCGCAAGGGACTCGTGCCGACCGTGGCCCGCTGGCTGTCGACGGGCGACGGCGTGCGGCCGACCCATCGGCTCACCCCCTGGCGGACCGACTGGTCCAGCCAGACCGGCGCCAGCCAGCTCGGCATCCTGCACGGCAGCACCTTCGACGTGCCGGCCTTCCGCTGGTACGAGAAGGACCGCGGCGAGGTGATGGTGTGCAACCGCCCGACCAGCGCCGTCGAACTGCAACGCCGCGCCGTCGTGCATACGGGCGACGGCGGACTGCTCACCGTGGACGGCGCCAGCCGCGGCAACCTGTTCAGCGGCGGCGCCGGCGAGCAGGCCCTCGTGCTGTCCATCGCCACCCGCCGCCGAGGCCGGGACACCCGTTCCCGGGCCGGCTACTTCGCCTACTTCTCCGATCCCGCCAACGCGGTGCGCACCGCCCTGTCCTTCGTCGCCGAGGTCGCCCGCGAGATCGGCCAGTCGACCCGGGCCCGCTTCCGCAGACAGCGGCCCCGCGTGAGCCGCGGCGGCCTCTACCCCCTCGTACGCGCCTTCGCCACCGTCGTCGAACGGGACGTCGTGGTCGCCGCCGTGATGGGCGATCTGCTCGCCGGCCGCACCGCCGTCTACGCCGACCTCGTCGCCTACGACGAGGTGGCCCACCACTCCGGACCGCACAGCCGGGACGCCGAGCAGGTCCTGCAGCGCCTCGACCGCTCCCTCGCGCTCATCGAGAGGGCCGCCGAACACGCACCGCGTCCCTACCGGATCGTCGTCCTGTCCGACCACGGCCAGAGCCCGGGCGAGACCTTCCGCGCGCGCTACGGCCTCACCCTCGCCGACCTCGTCCGCGCCGGCTGCGGACTGCCCGTGCCCCGCCGGGCCGATGGCACCCGCAGCGGTGCCGAGGCCCGCACCGCAGTGCGCGCCGCCCTGGGCCGCCCCGAGGAGGGCAAGGGCGAACGGCACCGCCGGACCCGCGGCTCGGAACCCGTCGTGCTGGCCTCCGGCAACCTCGGCCTGGTCTCGTTCCCGGACGTCTCCCACCGCATGACCAAGGAGGAGATCGAGGCCCGCCACCCCGCCCTGCTCACCACCCTCGCCAACCATCCCGGCATCGGCTTCCTGCTGGTGCGCAGCGAGGCCCACGACGGTGTACTGCTCGGCCCCTGCGGCACCGAGATCCCGCTGGCCGAGCTGGACGAGGACTCCGGCCCGCTGGCCCGGTTCGGCCCCGGCGCCGCCGACGCCGTCCGCCGCACCCACTCCTTCCCGCACACAGCCGACATCATGGTCAACTCCTCCCACGACCCCGCCGACGGCGAAGTCCTCGCCTTCGAGGAGCAGATCGGCTCCCACGGAGGCCTCGGCGGCGCCCAGTCGCACCCCTTCCTGCTCTCCCCGCTCGCCCTGTCCGCCCCGGCCGAGGAGGGCGAGAAGCTGACCGGCGCCGAGCACGTGCACCGCGTACTGCGCCGCTGGCTCCACGAGGCGAACGGCCCCCAGGTGCCGCTCACCACGGAGGCCGAGGAGGAGCGGGCAGCCTGATCGGGCGGCACCGGGCCGCCCGAAAATCGGCTGCGCCCGCGGGGACGTACACCCACACTGGTCGAGTCGCACATCCTCGAACATCCCCAAGGAGCCTCTGCTTTGCAGGCTGCCGTCACGGTCACTCCCGCCCGCCTCCCCGAGCTGCTGCTCGGCCTCGCCACCGTCCGGCCGGTCTTCGTCTGGGGCGCACCCGGTATCGGAAAGTCCTCCCTGGTGCGGGAGTTCGCCGCCTCGCTCGGCCTGGACTGCGTGAGCCTGCTCGGCACCCAGCTCGCCCCCGAGGACCTGATCGGCGTGCCGCAGATCCGCGACGGGCGCTCCGTGTTCTGCCCGCCGGAGACGATCGCCCGGGACGAGCCGTACTGCCTGTTCCTGGACGAGCTGAACGCGGCCACCCCGGACGTACAGAAGGCGTTCTACTCGCTCATCCTCGACCGCCGTATCGGCAGCTACGAGCTGCCCGCGGGGTCCATCGTCATCGGCGCCGGCAACCGCGCCACCGACAACGCCCTCGCCCGGCCCATCGCCTCCGCCCTGGTCAACCGGCTCGCCCATGTCCACCTGGAGGCCTCGGCGAAGGACTGGCTCGGCTGGGCCGCGGGCAACGGCATCCACCCGTGGGTCCTGGACCACCTCACCGACCGGCCCGACCATCTGTGGTCCAAGCCGCCCAAGACCGAGCAGCCCTTCTCCACGCCCCGCTCCTGGCACATCCTCTCCGACGCCCTGCACTCCTTCGGCCCCGACCTCGACGAGCCCACGCTGACCGTCCTCGCGCACGGCACCCTCACCCCCGCGCACGCCACGGCCTTCTGCGGCTACGTCAAGATCGTCCGAAGCCGGTTCGGTATCGAGGCGATCCTCAAGGGCGACGCCCGCTGGCCGCACCGCCCGGAGGACCGCGACCTGCTCTACTACCTCGCCGAGTCGTTCCGCGGCCGCCTGGTCAAGGAGCTGCCGGTCAGCAAGGAGCACATGTCGGCGAACGGCCGGCAGACCGCCTACCGCGCCAAGTCACTGCTGGTGCAGCTCGCCGAGATCTCCGTCGAGGTCGCGCAGAGCGTCATCGCCTCCGACGCCGACGGCAACCCCGTCCTGCCCGCCTGGTTCCTCATCGAGGCCGCCCGGGACATGCCCCGGCTGGTCGAGGCCCGGCGATGAGCCGCGCCGGGAAGAACGCCGCCAAGAACAAGAAGAAGCCGGATCCGGCCGCCGAGGACTGCGCCAAGGGCATCCAGCTGGTGTGGGCCAACCCGGCGCTCGCCGCGATCGAGGCCGAGATGTGCCGCCGCGAGGACTGCCCCGACTCGCCCCGCCAGGGCCTGGTCCGCATCGACTCCGGCGGCCACGTCCACCTCCACCTCACCCGCCGGGCGGAACCCGCCGAATGGGCCTGGGCCGTCGCCCACGGCCTGATCCACCTCGGCTTCGGGCACGTCCCCGCCGCGCTCGGCGAACGCGTACAGCCGGACCGCTACGACCTCGCCGCGCGCTGCGCCGTCGTCAACCGCTTCCTGCTCAGCTTCCCCGTCGGCCGCACACCCGAGGAGCTGCCGGCCTCCTACCCCGACGGCGACGAGGAGCAGATCGCCGCCCGCTGGCGCCGCGACGAGCACATCCCCGCCGTGTACGAGCGCTGCGGCACGGCCGGCAGCGAACCCGACCAGCTGCTCGTGCCCTGGCACGGATACCTGCAGCAGCCCCCCGACTGGCAGCTCGCCTTCGCCCACGGCCTCACCCGCACCATGGCCACCGCCATGGACCTGGCCGGCGGCCGCCGCGACTCGATGACCGGCGGACCCACCCGGCTGCGCCCCTGGGAGCGGGCCCTGAGCTGGTTCGTCTCGTCCTATCCGCTGCTCGGCGGCATCGCGGCCGGTATCGAACTGGTCGCCGACGTCGAACTCGCCCGCGCCCACGGCATCGCCGTCGCCGCCGTCAACGCCGAGGCCGGCGAGATCTACATCAACCCGCTGCGTACCTTCGAGGACGAGGAGTGGCGGTTCATCCTCGCCCACGAGATGCTGCACGCCGCCCTGCGCCACGGTGACCGCTGCGGCACCCGCGACCCCTACCTCTTCAATGTCGCCTGCGACTACGTCATCAACGGCTGGCTCAGCGAGATGCAGGTCGGCACCATGCCGGACGGACTGCTGCACGACCCGGGGCTGACGGGCCTGTCCGCCGAGGAGGTCTACGACCGCATCGCGGGCGACCTGCGCCGCATGCGCCGCCTCGGCACCCTGCGCGGCAAGGGCGTCGGCGACGTCCTCGGCGCCCCGATCGGCCCGCCCCGCACCTCCGTGGACCTGGACGAGTTCTACCGCCGCGGCCTCGTGCGGGGCCTGGACCTGCACCAGGGGCAGCAGCGCGGCTTCCTGCCCGGCGGACTGGTCGAGGAGATCCGCGCGCTCAGCCACCCGCCGCTGCCCTGGGACGCCCGACTGGCCCACTGGTTCGACGAGTTCGTGCCGAGCCCCCGGTCGGTACGGTCCTACGCCCGCCCCTCGCGCCGGCAGTCCGCCACCCCCGACATCCCGCGTGCCGGCCGCCACTTCCCGCCCGAGGAGATCTCCCGCTGCACCTTCGGCGTCGTCCTCGACACCTCCGGGTCGATGAACCGCTCCCTGCTCGGCAAGGCCCTCGGCGCGATCGCCTCCTACGCCGGGGCCCGCGACGTACCGGCCGCCCGCGTGGTGTTCTGCGACGCGGCCCCGCACGACGCCGGCTATGTGCCGGTCACCGAGATCGGCGACCGGGTGCGGGTGCACGGGCGCGGCGGCACGGTCCTGCAGCCGGGCATCGACCTGCTGCACCGAGCACCGGACTTCCCGCCGGGCGCACCGGTCCTGATCATCACCGACGGCTGGTGCGACACACTGCGGGTGCGCCGCGAGCACGCCTATCTGCTCCCGCCGGGCGGTCGCCTTCCGTTCACCCCGCGTGGCCCGGTCTTCAGGGTGCAGTGAGCGCGGATGTGATCGGATGGGAAACGCAGGAACCCGCACACGGGACCCACACGCGAAAGGAACCACCGTGGCCACCACGCGCACCGCACACACCGTCTGGGAAGGCAACCTGCTAGAGGGCAACGGCGTCGTCAGCTTCGACTCCTCCGGCATCGAGCGGCAGCCGGTCACGTGGGCCTCGCGCGCCCAGGACGCGAACGGCAAGACGAGCCCGGAGGAGCTGATCGCGGCCGCCCACTCCAGCTGCTTCTCCATGGCTCTCTCGCACGCCCTGGCCGGCGCGGGCACCCCGCCCACCCGCCTGGAGACCAAGGCCGACGTCACCTTCCAGCCCGGTGAGGGCATCACCGGCATCCACCTCACCGTCCGCGGCGAGGTACCGGGTCTGGACGCGGACGGCTTCGCCTCGGCCGCCGAGGACGCCAAGAAGAACTGCCCGGTCAGCCAGGCCCTGACCGGTACGACCATCTCCCTGACGGCCGAGCTGGCCTGACCGCGGTACCACCCCGACGCTGCCGCGCTCCCGCGAGGGGGTGCGGCAGCCCCGTTTCCGGGCACCCTTGCATTGACAGCGCCGTACGGACGTCCTGTGCTGGAAGGGCGCGAGGCGCCCCGGGCGGAAGGGGACGGACCATGGCACGTGCGGTCGGGATCGATCTCGGGACGACGAACTCGGTGGTGGCCGTTCTGGAGGGCGGCGAGCCCACCGTCGTCGCCAACGCGGAGGGTGCGCGGACCACCCCCTCCGTGGTGGCGTTCGCGAAGAACGGCGAGGTGCTGGTCGGCGAGGTTGCCAAGCGGCAGGCCGTGACGAACGTGGAGCGCACCGCGCGCTCGATGAAACGGCACATGGGCGATGCGGACTGGCGCTTCCCCGAGCAGGGATCGGTCGACGGCAGCCGGCTGCGCGCACAGGAGCTGTCGGCGCGGGTGCTGCAGAAACTGAAGCGGGACGCCGAGGCCTACCTCGGCGAGGACGTCACGGACGCGGTGATCACCGTTCCGGCGTACTTCGACGACGCCCAGCGGCAGGCGACCAAGGAGGCCGGGGAGATCGCCGGCCTGAAGGTGCTGAGGATCATCAACGAGCCCACGTCGGCCGCCCTCGCCTATGGCCTGGACCGCGGGGAGGAGCAGACGGTCCTAGTCTTCGACCTGGGCGGCGGCACCTTCGACGTGTCCCTGCTGGAGATCGGCGACGGCGTCATCGAGGTGAAGGCCACCAACGGCGACACCCACCTCGGCGGCGACGACTGGGACCAGCGGGTCGTCGAGCACCTGGTCAAACGGTTCAAGGGGCAGTACGGCGTCGACCTCGGCGCCGACAAGATGGCGGTGCAGCGGCTGCGGGAGGCCGCCGAGAAGGCAAAGATCGAGCTGTCCTCCTCCTCGGAGGCCTCGATCAACCTGCCCTACATCACCGCCTCCGCCGAAGGCCCGCTGCACCTGGAGGAGAAGCTGACGCGCGCCCAGTTCCAGGAGCTGACCGCGGACCTGCTGGACCGCTGCAAGAAGCCCTTCCACCAGGCGGTCAGCGATGCGGGGGTGCAGCTGTCCGCGATCGACCACGTCATCCTGGTCGGCGGCTCGACCCGTATGCCCGCCGTCACCGACCTGGTCAAGGACCTCACCGGCAAGGACCCGCACAAGGGTGTCAACCCCGACGAGGTGGTCGCGGTCGGCGCGGCCCTCCAGGCCGGCGTGCTCCGCGGCGACGTCAAGGACGTTCTGCTGCTCGACGTCACCCCGCTGTCCCTGGGCATCGAGACCAAGGGCGGCATCATGACCAAGCTGATCGAACGCAACACCACGATCCCCACCCGCCGTTCGGAGATCTTCACCACCGCCACCGACAACCAGCCCTCGGTCGGCATCCAGGTCTACCAGGGCGAACGCGAGATCGCCGCCTACAACAAGAAGCTCGGCGTCTTCGACCTCACCGGGCTGCCGCCCGCCCCGCGCGGGGTCCCGCAGATCGAGGTGGCCTTCGACATCGACGCCAACGGCATCATGCACGTGTCCGCCAAGGACCTCGCCACCGGCCGCGAACAGAAGATGACCGTCACCGGCGGCTCCGCCCTGCCCAAGAACGACATCGACCGCATGATGCGAGAGGCCGAGCAGTACGCCGAGGAGGACCGCAAACGCCGGGAGGCCGCCGAGACCCGCAACCAGGCCGAGCAACTCGTCTACCAGACCGAGAAGTTCCTCCGGGACAACGAGGACCGTGTGCCCGCCGAGACCCGCACCGAGGTCGAGGCGGCGGCCACGGAGCTGAAGACCCTGCTGGAGCAGAACGCCGACGTCGCCGCCCTGCGCACCGGAGTCGAGAAACTCGCCACCGTCAGCCAGAAGATGGGCCAGGCGATGTACGCCCAGGCCCAGCCGTCGGCCTCCGGTGGTTCCGCCGAGGAACAGAGCACCCCGG
The DNA here is from genome assembly GCF_044768335.1 of Streptomyces sp. NPDC101151. NCBI lineage: Bacteria > Bacillati > Actinomycetota > Actinomycetes > Kitasatosporales > Streptomycetaceae > Streptomyces > Streptomyces sp. NPDC101151. The sequence goes on from NZ_JBIWPP010000018.1 coordinate 186,731, forward strand.
CCGACGAGGAGGGCGTGGTGGACGCGGAGATCGTCGACGACGAACGGGACACGAAGGGCGGCGCGGCCTAGGTGTATTGCCCTGTGAGGTTGGTGACGCGGCTGGCGGGTGGTTTGCCCTTGAGCGCGGTGTGTCCGCGGTGGTGATCGTAGGTGTGCAGCCATTGCGGGAATGCTTCTCGTCGTTCGGCCTCTGAGCGGTAGGGGCGGGCATAGGCCCATCCGTCGAGCAGGGTGCGGTCGAGGCGTTCGACCTTGCCGTTCGCCTGCGGCCGACAGGGCCGGGTTCGCTTGTGGGCGATTCCGTGTGATCCGAACGACACCCCTAGCTGCCCGTCCGCTCCCAGCCCCGTCTCTCCGGGCGTGGCCCGAGCTGTTTCGGATCCCGTGTCCGGTAGACGACATACGGCCGGAACAGGTACTGCACCGGTGCGCTGAACATGTGCACCAGCCGGGTGTACGGCACCAGCGCGATCAGGACCATGCCGATCACCGCGTGCACCTGGAACAGCACAGGTGCCTGCGCCATCAGGCCGGTCCTCGGCCGGAGAATGAACAGACTGCGGGCCCAGGGAGCGATCGTCTGCCGGTAGTCGTAGCCGTTGCCCGACGCGTGCGCCAGCTTGGCGACCATGCCCAGCACGATGGCGGCGACCAGGAAGAGGTACATCACCTTGTCGTTCACCGTCGTGGCCCGGAGCACCGGTGCCCGCGTCCGCCGCCGGTAGACGAGAAGGCCAAGACCGCCGAGCGTGAGGGCACCGGCGAACGTACCGCCGTACAGCGAGAACAGGTGGTACGTGTGCTCGTCGACGCCGATCGCGTGTGTCCAGGACTCGGGCACGAACAGCCCGATCAGATGCCCGGCCAGAACGAACAGGATGCCGTAGTGGAAGACGGGCGAGGCGATGTTCAGCAGCTTCGACTCGTACACCTGCGACGAGCGCGTGGTCCAGCCGTACTTGTCGTAGCGGTAGCGCCAGACGAGGCCGGCGACCAGCAGGGCGAAGACGACGTAGGGCAGGGCGCCCCACAGGAGTGTGCTCATGAGCGCACTCCCATGCTCACGGCCGGCAGTGTGGCGCACACCGCTTCCAGGACGACGGCATACGGTGTGCCGTGGTCGGCCAGCCGGGAACGCAGCTGCTCCAGGCCCTCGCGGTACTCGGTCAGCAGTTCGGTGTTGCCGGTGCGGGCGGTGAACTCCAGTACCGCCGGCAGGAAGTCGGGCAGCTCCTCGCCGCTGAACTGCAGTCCGTGCTGCCGGTAGACGTCCTTGAAGCGGACCAGGGACATGCCCCGCCGCCGGGTGTCCCCGTCCTGCCACCAGCTCAGATAGAGGCTGTGCCGGTTCTTGAAGTCGAAGACCCGCACATAGTGCGCGGCCAGCTCCTGCGGCCCGGTGACGGACGCGTGGTCGGTGAACGTCCGCAGCTGCGGGGCGGCTTCGCGCAGCAGTGGCAGCCGGGCGAAGAAATCGTCGTCCGGGTAGGTCAGGCAGAGCGCCGCCGCCTGGTAGAGCACCGTGTCCGAGGGCATCAGGTCTCCTTGGCTTCGTCCGCGTCGTCAGAGGTCTGCCGCTTGCGCAGCAGATGGAAGTTCTGCACGGACACCAGCGGCAGCAGTCTGCGGCCGGAGTCCTGCCCGAACGGGCCGTCGCCGCCCATGCCGGGCCCGCCGTCGTAGTCGAGGCTGCATCCGTCGGGCAGGGCCGACTCCTCCAGCCTGCGAGCGTCGCCGACGGCGGCGGTCGGGATGACGTACCGGTCCTCGTACTTGGCGATCGCCAGCAGCCGGTACATCTCCTCGATCTCGTGCGGCTCCATGCCGACCGCGGCGGAGGTCGCCGCGTCGGGGTCCTCGCCGAGGTTGATCGCCCGCATGTGGGAGCGCATCGCGGCGAGCTTCTCCAGCGAGGCCCGCACCGGCCCGGTGTCGCCCGCGGTGAACATCTCCGCCAGGTACTCCAGCGGGATCCGCAGTGTGTCGATCGCACCGAACAGGTTCCGCGCGTCCTCCCCGTCGTGCCCGGTCCCGGTCAGCGCGTCCACCACCGGCGACAGCGGCGGGATGTACCAGACCATCGGCATCGTCCGGTACTCGGGATGCAGCGGCAGCGCCACCCGGTACCTGCTGATCAGCGCGTGCACGGGGGAACGGCGGGCGGCCTCGATCCAGTCGTGCGGAATGCCCGCCCCGTGACAGGCTCGCCGCACCGCGGGATCCTCCGGGTCGAGGAACACGCCCAACTGGGCCTCGTACAGGTCCTTTTCCTTCCGCACGGACGCGGCAGCGGTCACCCGGTCGGCGTCGTAGAGGATCACTCCCAGATAGCGCAGCCGGCCCACGCATGTCTCCGAGCAGACCGTCGGCAGACCGACCTCGATGCGCGGATAGCACAGGGTGCATTTCTCGGCCTTGCCGGTGGCGTGGTTGAAGTACACCTTCTTGTACGGGCATCCGGTCACGCACATCCGCCAGCCCCGGCACTGGTCCTGGTCCACCAGCACGATGCCGTCCTCGGCCCGCTTGTACATCGCCCCCGACGGACAGGAGGCCACGCACGAGGGGTTCAGACAGTGCTCGCAGATGCGCGGCAGATAGAACATGAAAGTCTGCTCGAACGCGAACTTCACCTTCTCCGAGGCCTGTTGACGGGTGCGTTCGACCATCGGGTCGAGGTCGCCGTACGCCGGTGCCCCGCCTAGATCGTCGTCCCAGTTCGAGGACCACTCGATCTTCATCGGCTTGCCGTCGAGGGACGACACCGGCCGCGCGACCGGATAGTCGTCGCCGAGGGGGGCGTCGGTGAGGTTCTTGTAGTCGTACGTCCAGGGCTCGTAGTAGTCCTTGATCTCCGGCAGCCTGGGGTTGGAGAAGATCCCGGCGAGTTTGTGCAGCCGGCCGCCCGCCTTCAGTCTCAGGGCACCGCGACGATTCAGCTCCCAGCCGCCGCGCCACTTCTCCTGGTCCTCGTAGCGGCGCGGATAGCCCTGCCCGGGCCGGGTCTCGACGTTGTTGAACCAGACGTACTCCATGCCGCGCCGGTTGGTCCACGCCTGCTTGCAGGTGACCGAACAGGTGTGACAGCCGATGCACTTGTCGAGGTTCATGACCATCGCGATCTGGGCCATCGGGCGCATCAGTACTCGACCTCCTGGCTGCGGCGGCGGATCACCGTCACCTCGTCGCGCTGGTTGCCCGTCGGGCCCAGGTAGTTGAAGGCCCAGGACAGCTGGGCGTAGCCGCCGATCAGGTGGGAGGGCTTGAGGATCAGCCGGGTCAGCGAATTGTGGATGCCGCCGCGCATCCCGGTCGTCTCCGTCGTCGGGACGTTCACCGTGCGCTCCTGCGCATGGTGCATGTAGACGGTGCCGGCCGGCATGCGGTGCGAGACGATCGCGCGGGCGACGACCACACCGTTGCGGTTGACCGCCTCGATCCAGTCGTTGTCCTTCACCCCGATGGCGTCCGCGTCCTGCGGGGACATCCAGATGCTCTGACCGCCACGGGACAGGGCCAGCATGAACAGGTTGTCCTGGTACTCGGAGTGGATCGACCACTTGTTGTGCGGAGTGAGATACCGGACCGTCACCTCCTGCTGTCCGTCGGGCCCGAGCCGCGGCTCTCCGAACAGCCGGTGCATGTCCAGCGGCGGCCGGTACACCGGAAGGGCCTCGCCGAGTTCGTGTATCCAGTCGTGGTCGAGGAAGAAGTGCTGGCGGCCGGTGAGGGTGTGCCACGGCTTGGCGTGCTCGGTGTTCAGCGTGAACGCGGTGTAACGCCGGCCGCCCGACTCGCTGCCCGACCACTCCGGAGACGTGATCACCGGCACCGGCGCCGCCTGAGTGTCGGCGTACGTGATCCGCCTGCCCTCGTGCTCGGCGGCCAGATGCGCCATCTTCTGCCCGGTGCGCCGCTCCAGGGTGCGGAAACCCTGGGTGGCGAGGCGCCCGTTGGTGGTTGCGGACAGGGCCAGGACGGTGTTGGCCGCCTTCACCGCCGTATCCAGGGACGGACGCCCGTCGGCGGGCCCGCCACGCACCGGACCGTTCAACTCCCGCAGGCGTACGACCTCTTCGTCCGGCCTCAGGGCTATCCCCTTGGCGGGCAGCCCGAGTTCCTCCACCAGCGGGCCGAGCGCGGCGAATTTGGCGCCGATCGCCGTGTAGTCGCGTTCCACCACGGTCAGGTGGGGCAGCGTCTTCCCGGGCACGGGGTCGCACTCGCCGCGCTTCCAGTCCAGGACCACCCCGCCCGGCTGGGCGGTCTCGCCCGGGGTGTCGTGCTGGAGCGGGGTCGCCACCAGGTCTCTGCGGACGCCCAGATGGTCCACGGCCAGCTCGCTCAGCTTCTCGGCGAGCACCTTGAAGGCCTCGAAGTCGGTGCGGGCCTGCCAGGGCGGGTCCACGGCCGGCGTGAAGGAGTGCACATAGGGGTGCATGTCGGTGGAGGACAGGTCGTGCTTCTCGTACCAGGTGGCCGCGGGCAGCACGACGTCCGACAGCAGCGTGGAGGAGGTCTGCCGGAAGTCGAGCGACAGCAGCAGATCGAGCTTGCCCTCCGGTGCGCGCTCCCGCCAGGCGATGTCCCGGGGCCGTTCGCCGGGCGCGGCCTCCTCGGCACGCAGGGAGGACTGGGTGCCCAGCAGGTGCCGGGTGAAGTACTCGGCGCCCTTCGCCGACGAGCCCAGCAGGTTGGCCCGCCACAGCGTCAGCACGCGCGGCCAGTTCTCCGGCGCGTCCGGGTCCTCGCACGCGAACCTCAGGGTGCCCGTCCTCAGTCCGGCCACCGCCTTCGCCACCGGATCGCCGAACGCCTCGCCCAGCTCAAGGGGGTTGCGGTCGAAGGTCGGATACGACGGCATCCAGCCCGAGCGGGCCGACAGGGCGAGACAGTCGGCCCCCGTCATCCCAGCGAACCTGCCCGCACCGAGCGGCGAGGCCAGCACATCGGCGCCGAAGCGGTCGTAGCGCCATTGGTCGGTGTTGAGGAACCAGTACGCGGTGCCGATCATCTGGCGCGGCGGACGCGCCCAGTCGGAGGCGGCGGCCAGCGTCGCCCAGCCCGTCACCGGACGGCATTTCTCCTGGCCGACGTAGTGTGCCCAGCCGCCGCCGTTGCGGCCCTGGCAGCCGGTGAGCTGCAGCACGGCGAGGAAGGCCCGGTAGATCGTCTCGGAGTGGAACCAGTGGTTGGTGCCGGCGCCCATCAGGATCATGCAGCGGCCCCGGGAGCGCTCGGCGGTCCGCGCGAACTCGCGGGCGATCTTCACACACTTGGCGGCCGGGACCGAGGTGTGCTCCTCCTGCCAGGCGGGCGTCGCCGGCGAGCGCGCGTCGGCGTAGGAGGCGGGCCACTTGCCCGGCATACCGGGCCGCCACACACCGTACTGCGCCAGCAGCAGATCGAAGACGGTCGTCACCAGTGGGCCGTCCGCCCCGCCCAGCCGCGTCGCCGGCACACTGCGCCGGAGTATCTCCCCGCGCCCCTGTCCGTGCTCACCGCCCTCGGTGTCGAACCGCGGCAGCAACACCTCCACATTGGTCGCGACGTCCTTGCCGTACAGACTCAGCTCCGGCTTCACCTCACCGAGCTCCAGGTTCCAGCTGCCCTGGCCGGACTCGGTCCAGCGGAAGCCGAGGGAGCCGTTCGGGACGACCGCGCGGCCCGTGACGTGGTCCAGGACGACCGTCTTCCACTCCGCGCCCTCGCCGTCCTGCCCGACCTCGGTGGCGCGCAGAAACTTGTCCGGCACATACGCCCCGTCCCGCTCGCCCAGCGTCACCAGGAACGGCAGGTCGGTGAACTTCCGTACGTACTCCCCGAAGAACGGTGTCTCCCGGTCGACGAAGAACTCCTTGAGGATCACATGCCCCATGGCGAGCGCCAGCGCGCCGTCGGTGCCGGGGTGCGGGTGCAGCCACTCGTCGGCGAACTTGGCGTTGTCGGCGTAGTCCGGTGCCACCACCACGACCTTCTGACCGCGGTAGCGGGCCTCTGCCATCCAGTGCGCGTCCGGGGTGCGCGTCACCGGCACGTTCGAGCCCCACATCATCAGATAGGCGGCATCCCACCAGTCGCCCGACTCCGGCACGTCCGTCTGGTCGCCGAAGACCTGCGGGGAGGCCACCGGGAGGTCGGCGTACCAGTCGTAGAACGACAGCATCGGCGCGCCGATCAGGGAGTGGTACCGGGCGCCGGCCGCGTGCGACACCATCGACATCGCCGGGATCGGCGAGAAGCCGGCTATGCGGTCGGGGCCGTACGTCTTGATGGTGTGCACCTGGGCGGCGGCGACCAGTTCCACCGCCTCGTCCCAACTCGCCCGCACCAGACCGCCCTTGCCGCGCGCCTGCTGGTAGCGGCGCCGCCGCTCCGGGTCGTTCTGCAGGTCGGCCCAGGCCAGTACCGGATCACCGAGCCGCTGCTTCGCCTCCCGGTACATCTCCAGCAGCACGCCCCGGACATACGGGTAGCGCACGCGCGTGGGGGAGTAGGTGTACCAGGAGAACGCGGCGCCGCGCGGGCAGCCGCGCGGCTCGTACTCGGGCCGGTCCGGGCCCACGGACGGATAGTCCGTCTCCTGGGTCTCCCAGGTGATGATCCCGTCCTTGACGTACACCTTCCACCGGCAGGATCCGGTGCAGTTCACCCCGTGGGTGGAGTGCACCACCTTGTCGTGACTCCAGCGGTCCCGGTAGAACGCGTCCCCCTCCCGGCCACCGGTCCGCGTCACGCTGTGCAGGTCGGGTGCGGGGGTGCCCGGACGGAAGAACCGCCCGGCGTTCAGCAGCGCCGCGCCGGGCTCCCTCGGTGGTGTCGGTGTGTCCGTCACGAGCGCTCCCTTGCTCACCCCGTGATTCGAACCTAGGGGCGGGCACGGCGACGCACCTGTTCAGGCCACCCGTACGGGTCAGAGCTTGCGCGCCACCCCCGCGTACACGGGTACGACACCCTCCGCCTGCGCCGCCACGTCCTCGGGCTCCGGACGCCACCCGTGCACGGGGATCACCCCCGGTCCGAGCAGTTCGAGGCCGTCGAAGAACCGGCGGAACTCGGGCAGCGTCCGCGGGTGGAACGGCGTACCGCTGCGGCGGAACAGCTCGGCGGCCCGCGCCACCCCCTCGGGGCTGAGGTCGTGCGTGACCTGGGACAGGATCAGGAAGCTGCCCGGGGCGAGCCGCGCCACATAGCGCTCGACCAGGCCGTACACGTCGTCGGCCGCGTCGTCCAGGTAGTGGGTCAGCGCGACCAGGGACAGCGCGACCGGCCGGCCGAGGTCGAGGCTCTCCCCGGCCCGCCGCAGGATGGTGTCGGGGTCACGCACATCGGCGTGGATGTACTGCGTGCTGCCCTCCACGGAGCCGTGCAGCAGCGCCTCGGCGTGCCGCAGCACGATCGGGTCGTTGTCCGCGTACACCACCCGGGACTCCGCAGCCGCACCCTGCGCCACCTGGTGCAGATTGGGCTCGGTCGGGATGCCGGTGCCGATGTCCAGGAACTGGCGTATCCCCGCCTCGGCCGCCGCACGCACCGCGCGGTGCATGAACCGGCGGTTGGCACGCGCCCCGCGCACCGCCGTGCCGTCCGCGGCCAGGATCCTGCGGGCCAGCTCCTCGTCCACCGGGTAGTTGTCCTTGCCGCCCAGCCACCAGTCGTACACCCGTGCCGGGTGCGGCCTGCTGGTGTCGATCACGGTGGGTGGCGCGGCGTCCGGTCCGGTCATGCGGTGTGTGCTCCTTGGCTGGTCACAAGAGTGGTCAGAGGTTCTCGCGGAAGTCCCGCAGGAGCTTGAGCGTGCGCTGCGCGGAGGCGGCCCGGGCCGTCATGTGGTCCAGCACCTCCAGATGCGCGGCGACCTCCGGGCGGGAGTCCAGGTACAGGGCGCCGGTCAGGTACTCGGTGAACACCATGTCCGGCAGCTCCGGCTCGGCGAACCGGAACAGCGTGAAGGGCGCGTACGTCCCCGGGTGCGGGCCGGCCGCGAACTCGGCGAGCTGCAGCGTGACCCGGTCCCGCTCGCCGTACTCCAGCAGCCGGTCCACCTGGTCGCGCATCACCTCGGGCCGGCCGCTCACCGGACGCCTCAGCACCGTCTCGTCCATGATCACCCACAGGTGGGGCGGGTCGTCCCGCTCCAGCAGCCGCTGCCGCTCCATGCGCAGCGACACATGCCGATCGACGGTCTCCGCGCCGGTCTGCCCTATGGTCCCGGCCTCCATCACCTCGCGCGCGTACGCCTCCGTCTGCAGCAGACCCGGTACGAAGTGCGGCTCGTAGGAGCGGATGATCCGGGCGGCCCCCTCCAGGCTCACATACAGGCTGAACCAGTCCGGCAGCACGTCGTGGAACCGCTGCCACCAGCCCGGCTGGTTCGCCTCCTCGGCCAGCCGCACGAAAGCGGCCGCCTCCTCGTCCGACACCCCGTAGGTGGACAACAGCACCTGCACGTAGGGGATCTTCAGCGAGACCTCGGCCATCTCCATCCGCCGCACGGTGGCCGACGCCACGCGGAGCACCCGGGCGGCCTCCTCACGGCTGAGCCCTGCCGCCTCCCGCAGCTCCTGCAGCCGCTTTCCGAGCACCACCTGGCCCACGGTGGGCGCAGCCCGCCGCTCACTCACGCCACGCCCTCCCCTACGCGCCGAAGTACGCGGGCAGTCTGTCATGTGACGCCGTCTCGCACACGCGGTCGAGCGGACTCGCCTTCGGAGGGCTCGTCAACCGGCCAGTGTGTGCAGGTACTTGGTGGTCGCCGGGTCCGCGGGCAGGAACGTCTCGATGGCGAGCTCTGCCACCGTGACGTCCATCGGCGTGTTGAACGTGGAGATCGACGACACGAAGGACAGGATCCGGCCGTCGTGCTCGATCCGCAGCGGCAGCGCGAAGTACGGCACCGGTTCGGACGGTTCCTCACCGGGCGCGTCCTCGGGCACCGGATACGCGGACACCTCCTCGTACAGGGCGCGCAGCTGGTCCGAACGGTGCAGGGCGATCTCCCGTTCCATCTGCGCCAGCAGATGCCCGCGCCACTCGCGCAGATTGCGGATGCGCGGCGCCAGCCCCTCCGGATGCAGGGTCAGCCGCATCGCGTTCGGCGCCGGCGTCATCAGCTTCTCGGGGACACCCTCCAGCAGCATGGCGATGCCCCGGTTGGCGGCGACGACGGTGTATCCGGCGTCGACCACCAGCGCCGGATACGGCTCATAACCCTGGATGAGGTGCTCCATGCCGTCCCGCAGGGCGTCCAGCGCCGGATCGTCCAGCGGGGTCTCCGGGTAGTGCGGGGCGTAACCGGCGGCCAGCAGCAGGGCGTTGCGCTCACGCACCGGCACGTCCAGGTGCTCGGCCAGCCGCAGCACCATCTCCTCGCTGGGCCGGGACCGGCCGGTCTCGATGAAACTGATGTGCCGGGCCGAGGAGTCGGCGCGCAGCGCCAGCTCCAGCTGCGAGACCCTGCGCCGCTCCCGCCAGGCGCGCAGCAGCGGGCCGATGCCCTTGTCGGCCTTGTCGGTCCTGTCGGCGGGGGTGGCGGCGGATGCGTGGAGGCCGGTCGCGACAATGGTCATACGGACGACCGTAGTCGAGGAGTCCGCCCGACCACCGCAACCGGCGACCCCGTTCGAGGAGCACGCACACATGAACCAGCCGTGGAAGCCGTCCTGGGAGGCCACGGCCGTGTACCGGTCCAGGGTCCGCGGCTGCCTGCTCGGCGGAGCCGTCGGCGACGCCCTCGGCTACCCCGTCGAGTTCGCCTCCCTCGACCGCATCCGCGCCCTGCACGGCAAGCGCGGGGTGACCGGCCTCGTGCCCGGCGCGCACGGCGCGGTCGGCCTCATCAGTGACGACACGCAGATGACCCTGTTCACCGCCGAGGCTCTGAGCCAGGCCCATGCCCGGGAGCGGGAGAAGGGGATCGGCGGCGGCTGGGCGCTGCTGCTGCGCCGGGCCTACGAGCGGTGGCTGCGGACCCAGACGAAGTCCGGTCCCGAGGAGGCCGCACCGCCCCAGTCCGGCGCTCCCGAGGGCGGCCTGGTCACCGAGGCCTGGCTCTATGCCCGCCGCGCCCCCGGCAACGCCTGCCTGTCCGGGGTCGCCCAGATGTACACCCCCGACCCCCAGCTCCCGCTCGACGGCAGTCCCGGGCCGGTCAACCCGGACTCCAAGGGCTGCGGCACGGTGATGCGTTCCGCACCCTTCGGTCTCGTCAACTCCGCCGACGGGGCCTTCGCGATGGCCGCCCGCGGCGCCCAGATCACCCATGGCCACCCCACCGGCTACTACGCGGCGGGCGCCCTGGCCGCCGTCGTGGCGCACCTCGTCTCCGGGGACTCCCTGGAGGGTGCCGTGCTGCGCACCCTGCGCCTGCTGGAGCGCCACCCCGGGCACGACGAGACCTCGGCCGCCCTGCGCGAGGCCCTCGACCTGGCCGCCGGGGGATCACCGACCGCCCGGAAGGTCGAGTCCCTGGGCGCGGGCTGGGTCGCCGAGGAGGCCCTCGCCATCGGCGTCTACTGCGCGCTGGCCGAACCCCACGTCAGGGACGCCCTGCTGCTCTCCGTCAACCACTCGGGTGACAGCGACTCCACCGGTTCGATCTGCGGCAACCTGCTGGGCGCCCGGCACGGCGACGTCGGCCTGCCCCACGACTGGGTCGAGCGGGTGGAGGGCCGCGCCCGGATCGCCGCACTGGCGGACGACCTCGCGGCGGAGTGCGAGCGGGGCTGACGTGGCAGGCTGAACGCATACCCGCCCGCCCCGAAGGGAGACCGGCCATGGCCGTCGAACCGCTGTCGCCGAAGGAGATCGAGGACCGGCTGGCCGAACTGCCCGGCTGGTCGCTGGACGGGGACCGCCTCACCCGCACCTACCGGCTCGGCTCGCACTTCGCCGCGACGGCCCTGGTCGTCCACGTCGCACGGATCCAGGACGAGCTGGACCACCACTCCGACCTCACCCTCGGCTACAACACCGTCTCCCTCAGCGTGAACACGCACAGCGCGGGCGGAGTCGTCACCGAGAAGGACTTCGCGCTCGCCCGTAGGGTGGAGGACATCGCTCCAGGTCACGGACCACACTGAGGGGCGTGCTCGACTACGACAAGGAAGCCGACGCCTACGACGCGTCGCGCGGCGGCGAGCCGCGCGCCGAAGCGGCCGCACAGGCCGTCCTCGGCCTGATCCCCGACCGGCCGGGCCGCCTCCTCGACCTCGCCTGCGGCACCGGCATCGTGACCCGGCGGCTCGCCGCGGCCCGCCCCGCGCTGCGGGTGACCGGCACGGACCTCGCCCCCGGCATGACCCGCATGGCCGCGGCCCGGCTGCCCGGCGCGGTCCTGCTGGCCGACAGTCGCCGCCTGCCGTTCGCGGACGCCACCTTCGACGCGGTCACCAGCGTCTGGCTGCTGCACCTGCTGTCCGGCCCCGCCGACGTCCGCGCCGTCGTCACCGAGTGCGCCCGCGTGCTGCGGCCCGGCGGGGTCTACGTCACCACCGTCGACAAGGCCGCCGCGCACGACGTCGGCAGCGACATCGACACCGTCCTCGCCCCGCGCCCGCGCAGGCCCGCCCGGGACGCCGCCGACGCCGTCGCGGCACACACGGCCGAGCACGGGCTGCTGCCCGCCGGACGGGCCTCCTTCCCCGGCCTCGGCCAGGGCCGCAGCCCCCGCTCCACCGTCGCGGACCTGCGGCGCGGCTGGTTCACCGTGCTGCCGCCCGGTGATCCGCGCACCGAGGAGTTCGCCGCACACCTGGCCGGCCTGCCGGACCAGGACCGCCCCCGCCCGGACCCCGTCTTCAGCGTGCGCGCCTTCAGGAAGCCGGCGGCCGGCTGAAGTCCATCGTCCAGTTGGTCACCCAGGTCTCCCCGCCGTCCACCGAGAACGCCTGCTCCCAGCGGGCACCGGTCGGGGAGACACCCGACCAGACGAACCGCACCCGCACGTCCGTGCCGGTGGGGGTCCCCCCGCTCGACCGAGGCCGAGACCGGGGGATGGTGTCTTCGCCGTAGAACTCGCCGCGGCCGCTCTCGAAGCGGCCGGTGACGGGCGGGAAGAGCTTGCCGCTGCCGCTGGCGGACCAGTTCAGGGACCATTGTTCGGTCTCGCGGTCGAACAGCCGCAGCGTGAGTCCCTTGGAGCCGAGGCGGGGCATGTCGATCTCGTCGATGTTCGCGGCGCCGTCGAACAGCGGCCGGCAGTGGCTCGTGGCCGGGAACTCCTCCCAGTCGCTGCCGGGGTCGAGGAAGTCGGTACGGCGACGGTTGAGGACCTGCCACGTGCCGTGGAAGAAGTCGAAGTCGTGCGGGCTGCTCATGGGCGGTCTCCTGTCGTTCCCTCGGGCAGACTGTCGGTCAAGTAGGCGTCCAGGTCGGGGACTTCGCGGGCCAGCAGATGCCGCACCCAGGCGTCCCGTTCGTGCAGGATCGGCGGCAGCTCCCAGACACAGCCGATCCACGGCCTCTCCGGCCGGACGAAGCGGGTGGGGTCGCGGTCCGGGCAGCCGAGCACCGGCTGGCCCGCCGCGGCGCCCCGGAAGTGCAGCACGTTGTCCCACACCCAGCTGTACGCGTTGAGATAGGCGCCGTCGTCGTCGCCGCGGTGCAGCACCACGAACGTCGCGGGCGGCGTACCGTCCGGCTCCGGCAGCAGCTCGGGCAGGATCGCGTAGGCCGCCCGCTCGACCTCGGGCGCGATGCCCGCCGGGTCGGCGGTGACGTGGTAGCGCTTGACGTGCCGCCCGGCCACCTCGATCGGCGGCGGCACCGTGAGCAGTTTCTCCCTGAAGACCATGAGCGCGACGCTAGGTCCGCTTCACTGACATCCTGTGTCAGTGAAGTCCAGCCGTCTCGTCTCGATCCTGCTGCTGCTCCAGACCCGGGGCCGGATGACCGCCGCCCAGCTCGCCGGGGAGCTGGAGGTCTCCGTGCGCACCGTCTACCGCGACATCGAGGCGCTGGGCGCGGCAGGCGTCCCGCTGTACGGCGACGCGGGCCACGCGGGCGGCTACCGCCTCCTGGACGGCTACCGCACCCGTCTGACGGGTCTCACCGCAGGCGAGGCCGAGGCCCTGTTCCTGGCCGGCGTCCCCGGCCCCGCCGCCGACCTCGGACTCGGCCCGTTCCTCGCCGCCGCCCAGCTCAAGGTGCGCGCCGCCCTGCCGGCCGAACTGCGCGGCCACGCCGACCGGATCAGCGGCCGCTTCCACCTCGACGCTCCCGGCTGGTACGCCGGCCCGGACGACACCCCTCATCTGCCGGCCGTCGCCGACGCCGTCTGGAACAGTCGCGTCCTAGACATCCGCTACCGCCGCTGGCGCGAGCCCACCGATGTCCGGCGCAGCCTTGAGCCGTACGGCCTGGTCCTCAAGGCGGGCCGCTGGTACGTGGTCGCAGGCCCCGGACCGCGCACCTTCCGCGTGGACCAGATACTCGAACTGACGGTGACGGACAGGGAGTTCATCCCGCCGGACACCTTCGATCTGGCCGCGTACTGGGCGGCGTACCAACGCGACTTCCACGACCGTCTGCACCGGGACGAGGCTGTCGTACGGCTGGCCCCCGGCGCCCGTCTCCCCGGCCCGGCGGGCGAGGCCGTACGCGCCAACGGGCGTCCGGAAGCGGACGGTTGGATCCGGGCCACCGTCCCCGTCGAGTCCGTAGATCACGCGCACGCCGAGTTCCTGCGCCTCGGCACGGACATCGAGGTTCTGGCACCGGCCGAGCTGCGCGAACGGATCGCCCGCACCGCGACCGAGCTGGCCGACAGATATGGCGACTCCCGTGCGCTCGGCGGTGGCTGACGCCCGGTCCCGAGACGGGTCCTAGGTCCAACGCCTGATCGCAAGGTACCGTTCCTGCTGTTAGCGTGCAGCTGCATATTATTGGCAATAACGTCGGAGGACGTTGGACATGGCGCTTTACACGCTCCCGGAACTTCCGTACGACTACTCGGCGCTCGCCCCCGTGATCAGCCCC
>NZ_JBIWPP010000019.1:0-156234 GCF_044768335.1 Streptomyces sp. NPDC101151
GGAGATCCGCGACGACATCCACGAAGCGTTCCTCACTCTCGGATGCGCACTCATCTGCTGGCGACGCCTGAAGTCATTCCGATAGGAGTTCTTAGTCGCCTGAGGTGGCAATCTTGGCGTGCGTGAATACTCAGAAGGCGGAGACAGCAGTCTCCGCCTTCTTGGTTTCCCGAACATGTTAGAGCCTCTGTGACCCATCCTCATGCACTCGTGGTGAATAGTGGCGCTTAAACGGCTGGAATATTTTTATCCAGCCTCTATATCCCAGGAGCTCTAGGTGCAAATCCTTGGTGACCTGGCTTCGTTGGGAGCGATTCCTGGAGTTGGATGGGTGCTGCGGTGCATTATCCGCGACATCCTTGACCACAAGCACAAGCGTGAAACGCTTGCGCTGAAGCGGCAACTACTTCAGCGAATCCCTGACGAACAGGTGGCTTCTGTCCTCTCTGAGCTTGGTGCCGATCAGCGCCAAGTTTCGGAATAGATCGGACAGTTGCAATACCGGAGATCACCTGGGGAGGTAAAGAGCGCCCTGTGTTGCAGTCTCAAAACTGTATGTTGGTGCGATGGTTGAAGCTGATGGAGTCCGCGTGACCTTGGCTGCACAGCACCAGGCGCTCCTTGAGGCCCTGGCCGGCTCTCGGCCTGTCCCGGCTGGTCGCCTGCTTGGGTTGCCGGAACTGGACGCCGATGATGTATGGGTGGACACCGCTGGTGCAGCGGCACTGGTGCGCGTCAACCCCAAGACCATCACCGGCTGGCTGGCGCGTAGCGGGCCGAAGAGGCGACCGTTCCCGTCACCGCATCGGCTGCTGTATCGCCTGTACTGGAAGAGGAGCGACATCGAGGGGTGGCTCCGTGGCGGCAGTTCTGAGCAACGTAGTTGACCGGTCGATCTGGCACGCGAGTGGAATACGACAAGAAACACCTCATCTTGCCGTACCGCCACCCCTGTGCGGAAACGCGCATGGCCGGGCGCCCCTGACCTGGGCTTTCGCTCGCGGCAGCGATGGCTCGTCTGTCAGTGTCGGTCGCCGTTGGTCGGCCTCGGGCACCCTCGCACGGCCCAGAGGCGGCCCGGGAACGATCACTCGTCTTCGGTCTGTCACTCATCGAGCCGGACCCTCACCTGGTTGCGTGGGTCGAGCCAGTGGACGACGCCCGTGACGGTGGCCCCGAGAGCAGGCAACTTCATCCCGAGCGGCATGGCGGTGATCTCAGCCAGCCCCAAGGCATCGGGCACACCTTGTATACGTATGAAGATCCCGAACGGCTGACGGCTCACGACCTTTCCAGTGATCCGGGTCCCTACGGGCAGAGCATCGACGGTCGCCGCCCAGTTCCACAGGACCATGTCTCTGGCCGGCACTTCGGGGCCCGTAGGCGTCACGTACTCATCCATTGCCAGTTCATGACGCCCGGGGCGGGTCGGCGCTTAGAAGATGCGGGCACACCTCAGCTTGCCAGTCCAGCGGGGCTGCAGTGATTCCGTGACAGGCCGCTGGGTGTTGTCGTCGTCCGCACTCGTTGCCGTCAGCGGCTGCCGTCGCTGCCGTTGGCCCTTGATACGTGACCGCTGCTTTACAAGATCTTTCTGCTCGTTGTGTAGCCCACTCGATCAGGCCGCGCACGTCGCCTGAGGGTAGGCAGAAGTGCTCCGTGATACAGCCGTTGCCGCTGCCGTCATGGGACCGCCGACGCCGGGACTACGCATTACGAGTTGTGCGATCTCGATCTGAGGGCGTCCATGGGCGTCCACCCAGACCACCTCTTACGAGGTCGGCGGGTGTCCCGGGCAGAAAGACTGTCCGGCAGCCGTAGTGCCAGGTCAGAGGAGCCTTGGGTGTCCAGCGTGCGGGATTCGGGCTTCTGGAGTCCGATGGAAGGGTGAGGGTGAGGCGGCCTGAGCTAAGGCACTCGATCACACGGCGGCGGGCAGTGGAGCGACGGCGAGTCCGCACCGGTGGTAGGCGTGGTGACGGCGGACGTGGTGGAGCGCCATGGCTGACTCTGGCGGCGACACTGCCCGGCCTGGCCGCGCTGATCGCTCTGTTGTTCAACTGGGTCTCGGTGAGCCAGAACCGAACGGAACTGCAGATAGCCGAGCAGGCACAGTTCACCACCCGGTTCAACGAGGCGGTTACGCATCTAGGCTCGCCGTCGCCCGACGTGCGGTTCGGTGGCATTTACGCCTTGGAACGCATCATGCAGGATTCGCCACGCGATCAGCCACGGATTGTGGCGGTACTGTCGGCATATGTACGCACCCACGCCCGCATTTCGTCCGATGCTCTCCCGCGGCTGAAAGAACCCCCGCCACTGGCCCCCGACGTGGTGGCTGCGACAGAAGTGTTGGCCGACCGGCCGCCGGGTCAGGACGGCCATACACAGATCAATTGGAGGGAATCGAATCTGCGTGGTCTGCAACTGGAAAGCCGATACGCGCTGAAGAAAGAGTTCGGAGGTGACGCCTCGGCTCCCCCCTACCTTCCTTTCGCGCTCGCGTCCCTCATCGATGCGGATCTGCAGAAGGCCAAGCTTTTTGGCGTAGACCTCCATGGCGCGGATGCCTCGAATGCGAACCTGGCTGGCGCCACCCTCACGGAGGTGAAGCTCAGTCACGCAGACCTGAGCGGTGCAGATCTAACAGAAGTGACACTGAAGCAAGTGAGTCTGCGAAAGGCCTTTTTGTCATTCGCGACCCTGGTCGACGCTGAACTGCACGGAACAGACCTCGCCGGAGCATCTTTGGACGAGGCGAACCTGGCTGGCGCCCACCTGTACAGCGGGCCCGGCGTAAATTCGGGCCAACTTATTCCCACTAACCTGACCGATGCATCCTTGCTCAACGCGAACCTGACGCGTGCGGACCTGGAAGACGAAGAGAATGAACTCTCCGCGAACCTGCATGGGGCGCACCTGAATGGCGTAAAGCTCACCGACGCCGACCTCTCCGGCGTGGACCTGTCTGGTGCGGATCTGGGACAAGGTGAGGGGTACACCTTCGACCCCGCGAATCTGAGCGGCGCGGATCTTGAGAGTGCGAATCTGGCCGGCGCGAATCTCGGGGGTGCGAATCTAAAAGGTGCGAACCTTGTGTATGCGGATCTGACCGGCGCGAATCTTGGGGGTGCGAATCTGAAGGGTGCGAACCTCACAGGCGCGAACCTGAAAGGCGCAAACCTTGACAAGGCGGTCGGGCTTGTAAGATCTTCCTAGTGGTGGTTCCCTGAGGAAGTTTTTGAGGGCTCACAGGGTGAAAGTTCTCGCTGGTAGTTACCTAACCCGGGATGGTCAGCTGCCCCGTGGCCACGGGGAAGAGTAGTTGCAGATTCGGAATCGCGCCCCCCGTCTTCGATACGACCAATGAGCCGTCTATCAAGTGTGTAGAAAATCCCGTATTCTTTCCAAGTCTGTTGGCGACCCGCCAAGGGCCGTGCCGAGGCATTCACCTGCGTTCATGTCCGTCCGGGCGCTCATCACGAGCCGAGGGCTGGACCCGCCTGAACGGTCTTGGCCGTCGCTGAATGAGACGGAAACTGAAACGGTCTCTGTCGGCAGCGTGGCTGCATCAGAAAGGGGGATCGGTGTCGTAACCGTTCCACGGCTCGTACAGGTTGCTTGGAGACCTCACCTGGAGCGGGTCGGCCCCGGCCGAACGCAGTTAGAGACAGCCGCGCAAGCCGACCAGGCGCTTAGAAGGCGCTTCGTGGCTGCGTCCCGTCCTTCTCTTGACCTGCGACTCTTCCTCAGCTGAGTGGCTTGTCCGTCAAACTTCGACACGGATTCGACACGCAGTGTCCTGGTGGATCTGTACGGTGCGAACGACACACAAGCGAGGGACTAACTGTTGGGGGCAGGCATGACGGAATATCTGTCTGAGGTTGATCCGCGATGGGCTAAGCACTCTGGCGAAGAGGGGCACTACGGTGCCCCGGAATGGGGTCCGGAGGACTTGGAGCGCGCCGCAACGTTCTCGGCTGAACTCGCTCCGCAGGCCCGGCGGGTGTTCGAGTACCTGCTGCGCAACCCTGGCCGGAGGATCCACTGCACGGAGCTGGTGGACAAGGCCCTGGGTGGGCCGAACGAGAGTGATCCGGCGCGGCGCGTGGCAGGGGTGCTGTCCGGGATGAGCAAGGGACACAGCAACAGTGAGCGGCGGCTTCCGTTCTACTGGTGGGAGGCTCCTGAGGGGCGCGCCGGCGCCACGTACGCAGTCCGGCCCTCAGTGGCAGCCGTGTTCTTGGCCGCTCAACTCAGCGCTGCGTGATCTGCACAGCCACAACTGATCACGGGCGGCCGTGTCCTGTGGCCGCCTCCTCGACCAACGTCCTGACCTGCTGCTGTTCTGTCGGCAGCTGCCGGCGTCGGTCATCGTTGAGCGCTCTCCCACGACCCCAGGACGGCCCGGGAGGGCGCTCGTGTGTCTGTCGCGCCTGTGGCGTACCCCCTGGTGGACCGTGCGGCGACTACTCCGAAACGCGCAGGTGGCACACCTGCCCGGTGAACGCATGCACCTGTCCGGCTCATTCATTCGAGTCGTATCTCATGATTGAAGTACTTTCAGTCAATCCTGCGGTGCGTGATCAGCAACCTCAGGCGCGCCGCGATCGCGGCCGTACTCGTCGCCGTGCCCCTCGTGGCACCCACGCCGGCCCACGCCCACGGCCGGTCCATCCCGAGCTACACACTCCCGATGTCGACCGCGGTCCATGTCCTCCCCCTTGCGGCGGAAGTGCGGGACGGCTATCAGCGCACCAGCTTCAAGCACTGGAACGCGGGCCAGAACCCCACCGATGGATGCAATACGCGAGCGGAGGTGCTCATCTCCGAGGCTGTTGAACCGCCAGAGATCCTCCCGGGCTGCAAGCTCTCAGGGGGGCGATGGTGGTCGTACTACGACGCCAAGTGGCTGACCCCCGCGTCCGCCTTGGACGTCGACCACATGGTGCCCTTGGCCGAGGCCTGGGATTCCGGGGCATCGCAATGGACTGCCCAGCGTCGTGAGGCGTACGCCAACGACCTCGCCGTCCCAACCTCCCTGGTCGCTGTCTCCGCAGCCTCGAACCGCAGCAAGGCCGACCAGGACCCGACCGAGTGGTTGCCACCGGCCGTCGACGTCACCTGCCGCTACACCTCGGAGTGGATTGCAACCAAGCTGCGCTGGGGGCTCACCATCGACGCCGTCGAACTCGAAGCACTCACACAACTCGCGGAAGCGTGCCCCGGCAGCACTGTGACCTTCGAGCCTGCTCCGTAGCGTGGTGGCCTCGCCCGTGAACAGGGCGGGGCCACCCACCGGCCTGGCGCACGTCTGGCACGGGCGCCCATAAGTCACCGCACCGTAGGACCGGTGCTTAGAAGATGCGGGCAGGGCCTGGTGTGCCGGTCGGGCTGTCCTGCGCCGCCGTCATGCCTGGCTGCTGAGTGCCGCTGCCGTCCGCTGTCGTTGCCGTCAGCGTTGCCGTCAGTCAGCGAACCGCTCGTAGTAGCGGCCAACCAATGTGACGTCCACAGCGGTCTCCACCCCGTGCTGCCACTGTTCGGTTTCGTCCTATGCCCTCAGATTCGGCCCGTCGGGTGAGACGATGCAGGGCGTGACTGTGCTCAATGTCGCCCTACCCATGAGTGGACCTACTCGGACTCGCTTGCGGCCTCATCCGTGAAGGCTCGCGTTTAGCGGCCGTCAAGGGAACGTTGAACGCGACGCCTTAGCGTTTCTGGTTCATCGATCACCGATCAACGGCAGGGTGGGGTACGCATGTTGTTCCGTACACGAGGCAAGGGCAGGAATTCTTCCTTATCCGCCGGCGTGAATACGTCTCGGCGGCGGGGCGCGGTCGTAGCCGGGGTGCTCGCGAGTGTGTCCGTGGTGGCGCTGGGGACATCCACCGCGGCGTCGCAGTCGACGCAGGCGGCTGTGCCGACGGCTCCGGCTGCCGACTCGGCGCGTGAGCACTGGCAGCCGCCGACGCACCAGAACCAGGGCCCTGGGGCAGCCGGGACGGCGCAGGAGCAGCTCAACACCGACTATTTGATCAACGACGTGACGCCCGCGCAGTTCCGGGGCTCGTGGTACCAGTCCCACATCGAGGGGATCAACGTCACGTGGATGGCGCCCTCGGGGCGGGATGCGTACGACGGCTGGGACTGGATCGAGATCGTGAACCGCGACGGCAAGCGCGTCGCGTGGGACTGGGCCTGCGGCAACGCCCACTGCGCCGCGTACGGCTCGACCCTGATCGACGTGAGCCTCCAGCACGGCGCGGAGTTCAAGGCTCGCTACTGGAGCGACGGAGGCCGGGTCACCAAGGGCCATTTGCAGGCCGAGTTCGAATTCTGGGTCTGACGTGGAAGGCCGAGACGAGATGGTGCGAGGAGCCGAACACCGACCGCTGCGGCGGCGACTGATCAGTGCGACGGTCGTGGTTTCCGTGCTGGCGGGCACCCTCGGCGCGGGAAGTGCGGTCGCCCAGAACGGGCTGGAGGCCCGGCCGCAGACACAGCCCCAGCCTCAGCTGAGGGCGGTGGGAAGCGACGAGGAGTTCGCAAACCTCTACACGCACACGGTTCAGAACATCCGCAGCGCGATGCTGGGGGACGAGGCCGCCCGGCAGCCCGGGGTCGGCCGTCTGATCCGGAACCCCGACCCCAACGTCTTCCAGTCGATCAACATCGGCCGGTTCGCCGAGCGTGACACCGTCGACGGCGGCATGGTCCGAGGGCTCTTCCGCCGGTCCGACATGTATCTGCTGGGCTTCTACGTGCGTAATGGGAACCGCGAGACCGTCTACACGTTCGCCGAGGGCGGGCGCGACATGATCCCGGGAAACGTGTACCCGCAAGTCCGAAGGTCGCGCTTCCCCTTCCCCGTGACCTATCGCGACCTCCCCAGCATCCAAGTCGGCCGGGGCCTCATGAGGGATGCGGTACGCCTGCTGTTCGACCACGACCCCGGCACGAGCAACCACGGACTGCAGGACGGTGTCGAGAGGCTGGCCGTGGCCCTGGCCGAAGGGTCTCGGTTCCAGGTGATTCCCGGGCTGATCGCCCAGCACATCCGGGGCGGGCAGACCTGGACAGTAGGCGCCCACGAACAAGAGCTCCATGACTGGAGCGATCGGTCCACGATCGTCGTGAACGCGCACGCTGCCGACCCGAGCGGCACCTTCGGCTCCGTGTGGCAGCAGCAGCGCCGGTACACCTGGAACGGCGCCAACGTGCTGCTGACCGCGCTGGATCTGGCCCGCCGGATCTACCTGATCAAGCCGCCGCCGAAGCGCTGACCCACCGCCCGGTCACCGAGGGCTGCCGCCGCCGTGCTCCACCTTGTCCCCACCCTTCCGCATAGCCGCCCGACGTCGGCAGGGGTGCCCTACGGGTGAGCGTGTCCAAGGTGCGTCGCGTGTATCGCAGATAGTGCGCAGAAAGTGAGAGACAACGAGAAAGAGCGGGAGTCAGTGAGACTGACTCCCGCTCTTTCAAGTCGGCATTCGCGCTGGTCAGAGCTTGATTCTTGCTGACTGACTGGCGAGTGCCCCCGGCAGGATTCGAACCTGCGCACACGGCTCCGGAGGGCATGCCTACGGCACCCGAGAAACAGGCTCTGACCTGCGCCTTCTCCCTGGCCAACTCCGAGAGGGGCCGATCTCTATCGCATACCGTGCGCGCGGTGCTGTCGACAGGCAGCAGTCAGGCCGACGCGGTCGCCGCGTGTGCCGAGGGCGGGGGACGGGGCAGGCGTACCCCTCGCGCCGGTTGATCTAGGTCCACTAGCATGTACGGCCATATCTCAACGGTGGGGGGAGTACGTCTTGGTGCCAGTGAGCAATCGGGCCGAAGGTCCTGTTGAACGACTTCTTGAGCACGAAAGAACCATCCAGAGGCTGCGTCGTGAGCTCCGCTCAGCTCGCATATGGAGATTCCTTATCATCTCGACGTTTGCGTCCACCCCGGTTCTGTTGCTTGCTGCGGTACTGGCGAACGTATTCACTTGGGGACGCGTTGATCTTACGCGAGTGAATATCGCATGCGGTCCGGTAGTTTTGGCGCTTTTAATCGCTAGTTGGATACTTGGTACGAGCACCATCGATCACGTCAACTGGGAGGCTGAATACATAACAGGCAGGCGCATCGATCTAGAATTGGCGATCGAACGCAAGAGGCTTCACGCGGTTAACCTCGACCTTCCGACGGACACTCGGCGACACATTTACCGAGAGACCGTTCCCGTCGTCATTGAGAAGTACCGTGATGATCAGATGCACTATCGCCGGATCCATAACATATTCCAGAGCTTGATTATCGTTGGTTCCCTTGGAGCGTCAACCATTGCGGGATTGGCGGATACGCCCCCGCCCTATAAATGGGTCCTTGTTGGTGTCAATTTCGCGGTTGGTGCTTCTGCGGGGTTCACGGGATACTTCAAGTTCCGAGAACGGAGCTTCTACCTGCAGCAAACTGCGGATTCCATTGAGGAGGAGCTCGATAACTTCAACCTGAGGGTGGGTCGCTATAAGAACCAGGCAGACGATGATGCCGCGCTGGCGGATTTCACCGATCGTGTGGAGACCTTGAAGAGTGATCAGCGGAAACGGCAGCAACAGCTAGATCAGCCCACTGAGACACCCGAGGGTTAGTACCCTGCTGTTGGCCGGTTCGGACGCTGTTCAAGGCCTTAACCGCCCCGTGCTGCCCACTGTGTAGACGGGGCTGTATGGACTGGTCAAGCCGGGATGTCCTCTGAGGCATCTTGCTCGTCGGCCGTGCGGGTTATCTGGCTCAACAAAGCCTCACACTGCGCCAGCAACTGGTCATAAGTCATAACGCTTATGCCGTGCATCCTACTGTTGAGTCCGTGCAAAGCACGCAACTGCGCATCGTTCCATCCCTGAGACCGCCCAATTACGACAACGGCGCGCGGATGATAGGCAACGTATTCCGGGTGGTTCGGGTCAAATCCTTGCATCCCTACCCGGTGAAGGGTGTCGAGGTATCGGTGACACTGGCCGATGGCGCTGGCGGTATCCGAGGACCAGTACCAGTTCTTGTGAGTCTTATCGAAGATCAATACCTTCGCGTCAGGCCGCTTCAATTCAAAAATATCTCTCAATCCGTTGGCGGCCGACTTCATCATCACGTCGACCTGATCGCCCAGGCCAATTGCGCGCTGATCATCGCGAGCGACATATGCATTGCCGAACACCCAAGAATGGCACTCGCACCAATTCTGGTAGACATCTTCCCTCGTTTTTCCCTCATTCAAATTCTGCCTCAACTCCGTAACGGCAGATCTCAATTCGCCGATTCGGACACTCGCAGAGAATGCACGCGCGAGAGACTCGGGGTCGACATGTTGAGTTACCCTTCGAGCGAAGGCGCGATTATCGAGGGCGCCGCCGAGCGCGCGAGCCGCATCATCGCTCATGTCTACCTGAGCAGGCAAAGCGTCGGTCCGTAGAACCAGAAATTGGCCGTCTTCATCCTGCTCTGCCACGGAGAGGCACTGAGCTATATGCTTTTTCAGGGCGCGAAGTTCGTCCTCTTTGAGGGAGATCTCGCACGGCTCGCCACTCCGCTTATCCTCACGGATAATCTTCAGGGCAAGCTCCGACCGAGTCGAGTTATGAGGTATGAAGTACGGCAATGCCTTAATGCAGACCGCACGGTTATCCCTGAGGGTCAACGCGTCACAAAACGACACTTGCCCTGACGAAGCGGGGCGACGATCGAAGTAGGTCGGCTCATCCCAGTCCATGGGCATATTTTCACCGTCAACGTCTTGTTGCGCATGAGGTTCTCGAAAGTAGAGCATCTGTACGAATCCCCTGTGGTCAGTGTTCCCCCACTGCTTCGGCGCCCGACTCGACAGTCGCTCGTGGCAAGCTGGCTGGGAGTCGCGTCGTAGCAGCATGAGCTGGTGGGAGAGGGGATCCGGTGTCGCAGGCCAGTCCGCGGGGTACGTACTTGCAGGTCTCAGAGTCACTGCGTCAGCAGATCGAATCGGGTGACGCTGACACGCTTCCCTCGGAAGCTGCCCTCATGAGCGCGCATGGTGTCTCCCGCAACACCATCCGACGGGCGCTCAAGACGTTGGAAGCTGACGGTGTCGTTCAGCCTGCCCCCGGTGTCGGCTGGCGTGTGGTTCGGGATGGTGACCGACGCTCGCTCGGAGAACGGATGACCGACCTGATCGCAGAGGATTCGCTGTCAGTGGGTGACTCGTACCCGTCCGAGGCGAAGTTGTGTGATCGATTCGGGGTCTCCCGTACTGCCGTGCGTCGTGTGCTGGCCCAGATGGAAGGAAACGGCCTACTCGCCACTGTCCACGGCAAGGGGCGAACTGTGCGAGCTCTCCCGACGCCCACGGTCCGGCCGTAGTCTTGGCCGCCATGGGACTGACTGAGTGGGCGTACTCGCTCTCCGAATCGCTGCTGTCCGATCCGCTCCCGCGCCGGTGGGCGCACTCGCTGGGGGTCGCCAAGCGCGCTCGCTCCTTGGGCCCGATCATGGGTGACGATGCCGAGTTGCTGGAAGCTGCCGCGGTGCTGCATGACATCGGGTACTCGCCGGCCATCGCGACGACTGGCTTTCACCCCCTGGACGGTGCGCGGTTCCTCCGGGACCAGGAGCGGGCAGACGCGCGGGTCATCCGTCTTGTTGCTCACCACTCCTGCGCCCTGCTGGAAGCCGAGGAACGCGGGCTGAGGCAGGAGCTAGAGGGGGAGTTCGAGCTAGAGCGTCCGGACCTGGTCGACGCCCTGCTCTTCTGCGACATGACGACGACGCCCGACGGAACGCAGACCACACCGGCCGAGCGGCTGGACGAGATCGTGCAGCGGTACGGCCCGGACACGATCGTCGGGCGGTTCATCCAGCGCGCAGCACCCGAGATCCACGCGGCGGCGAAGCGTGTTGACGGTCGGTTGGCGCAGGTCTCTGCTGACAGTCAGCCGATGTAGGGCTCTCGCCGCGTGTCGTCGAGACCGTGGCGGATGCGCAGCATCATCGACGGGTGAATGTCCAGCCCGTCAAGGTCCGTTGGGTCGACCCAGCGGACCTCCTTTGACTCGCTGCTCGTACGCAGGGAGCCGCCGACGGGGTGGGCTCGGAAGCAGATGGAGAACTGCTGCCGGACCTCTCCGTCGTCGTACGCCAGCACGTGTTCAGGGTCGGTGTAGAGCCCCACGATGCTGTCTACTTCAACGTCGATGCCGGTCTCTTCCGCGACCTCACGGACGGCCGTCTCACCGATGCGTTCGCCGATGTCGTGGCCACCGCCCGGCAGTGCCCACAGATCGTTGTCCGTCTTGTGAATAAGCAACAACCGCCCCGCGTCGTCCCGGACAACCGCGGTGACCGAGGGCACAACCGAGTTGGCCTGGGGGGCGTTCGGGTCGCGGAAGTAGTCGATGCGGCTCATCAGGCAGTGCCTTCCCAATCGGCAGGTGAAGAGATCGGGCGGGCCGATTCCCAGACCTTCTCCACGCTCTCAGCGTAGGCGTCGAATAGTTCACCGCCCGGCACGCGTCGCAGGTGGAGCACGGGCGCCATGTAGGCGCCGACGCCGTAGAGGTGCCCGTTTGCCAGCATCTCGTCATCGGCCCGGTAGATGGAGTTGTAGAGGGTCGTACCGTGCAACCGGAACTCCACCCCCGGTAGGCCGAAGAGCGGGCCGTAGTTGATGAGGGCGTTCCGAATCTTGCCCGCCATCGCGGCACCGATCCCTTCGTCCTCGCCGCGTACCGCCACGGCCGGCGACGTGGGCTCTCCGAGGATGAAGCGGATGGGTACCCCGTCGGCTGACTTCTCTTTCACGATGCGGTGGAACGACGCATCTTCCGTGAGCCAGAACCCGGAGTACACCAACAGGTCAAACTGGCGGGTCGCCTTGGAGTACAGGTTGGTCCAGAGGGTCTGCATCACGACGGACCGATGCGGATAGAGCCTTACCAACTCCGCGTTGCCCGCGGCCGCGACCTCAGCTGACGTGCGCTCGTCCGGCCACAGGTACGACACCTCGCACCTCAACAGCGATGCTGTTGCGAACTGGAAGCGGCGGTATGGCTTGCGCTCAGGTTCGTTGATCCATCGCTCGACAGTCTTGGCCGCGACCCCGAGTCGTTCGGCGACCTCATCGAGCGTCAGGCCCAAGTCCACTATCGCGCCGCGCAGTCGCTCGTTCGCCATGCCAACCTCCGGCTTCCTGGGACGACTTGGTTCGACTTCACGGTAGCTAAGGACGACCTGAGTCGCGCAACCGCGAAGTCGAACGTCGTCGCTGCCGACGCCAGTCTGTAGGTACATCGAGCGCGAGGGACTCGCAGACCTCCGACAGCCGAAGGGCTTGACGAGGCGAACCTCTCTCTGCAAGATGAGGAACACGTAATACATGTTCCTCTCGTTGGATCGCGTCAGCGACCCGAACGAGCGCACGACCAGGAGCCCCGCATCGGACGGGGGGAGGCGACCCGGCGCCTTGGCATTAACCGGAGGGCTTAGACCGCAAGGTCACGTCTCCATACGCCTACTTCGAGGCCGGACAGCTCTACCTGACACGGGAGCGCGGTCGCGATGAAGGAGACAACGCACCACCTCACCTAACCGCCGCGCTCGCGCGGCGGCCGGTTGCCTCCGCTGCTCGTCTCGTACGAGCAGCGCTGAGGGGAGCCGGGATCGTCTCGCACATCTGACCCCACCGCTCCGCACTGCGAGGCGGTCGCCTCTCGCCCAGGACCGCGACCGCCTCGGCTTCAAGTCCCTCGACACCAGGAGAAAATCCGTGAATCAGCGCGACCTCGACAACATCGCCCACCGCATCGGTTCGGCCGCCATGGAGTTCGCCCCCGGTCACCGGCCGAACGCCGCTCAGGTGGCCGACGCCGCTTCGATCCTCCACGGCATGCTTCAGACGGCCGAGACCTACGGCGTGACCTTCGCGGACTTCGACGCCGTTGCCCACTTCGCCCGGCTGGCCATTCAGCTCGTCCAGTCCCGCGACGAGCGCCGGTGACCGCCGTGAACGCTGCCACCTTCGCCGCCGTGTTCATCGCCCTGTACGTCGCGCACAGCGTGGGCGACCACTGGGTGCAGAGCTCCCACCAGGCCGCGCACAAGGGTCGCCCCGGCTGGGTCGGCTGCCTCGCCGACGCCCGGCACGTCGCCACCCTGACCGCCACCAAGCTGGTGGTCCTGCTGCCAGTCGTCTGGCTGCTAGACCTGCGCCTGTCGGTGTTCGGCATCCTCGCCGGGCTCGGCATCGACGCGGTTACGCACTGGTGGGCGGACCGTCGCAGCACGCTGGCGTGGCTGGCCAAGGTGACCGGCAAGGGCGAGTTCTACCGGCTCGGCACCCCGCGCGCCGGCCGCGACGACAACCCGCACATCGGTACCGGCGCCTACGCGCTTGACCAGTCCTTCCATCACCTGTGGCTGCTGGTCGCTGCGCTCATCATCGTCACGGTCTGACCCTCGCCGCTCCCCGCACCACCCCGCCCGCGTCTGCGGTGCGGCTCTCGCCTTCCGGGGCGGTCGCCTCTCGCCAAAGACAGCGATCGCCGCGGCGTCCCTTCGATGTCAGGAGAACTGTCATGCGTACGTACGTCGGCCGCCAACAGGCCCTTTCTACCGCGGACTTCGCGGAACTGGCGCTCGGTACCCCGGTTGAGCTGTGGCTCGGGGTGGAGGGCGAGACAGACGAAGAGCGCGCGGCCCGCGAGGACGCGGCGCGCGACATCCTCGCCGACAACCCGGACCTTCCTGACGACCTGGTCCGCATCGCCGCGCGGGTCATCGAGGAGAACCCGGACCTGTTCGACGTCGTCCCTCTGGTCCGCCCGGCCCGCCGGCGCACGGCGCGTAAGGGGGTTGCGGCATGACCACCATGACTCCCGCCCCCGAGGTGCTGGCCGACCACACCGGCGCGCCGCGTCCGTGGCTGAACATGCCGCTGACCTACGACCAGGCGCGGTTGGGCATGGCCTTCCACGAGGCCGGACACGCCGTGCTGTCGATGGCCTACGGCATGCACGTCATCACCTCCGAGGTCATCGCCTGGGAGCCGCAGCCCGACGTGTGGGCGGTCACCGGCAGCACCAGCCACCGGGCGTACTTCACCCCGCCGTGGCACTACGCCGCACAGTGCGCGGCCGGAGAACTCGCCCACGTCACCTACCTGATGGTGTACGGGCTGTGGACGCCGGAGCGGGCCGCCGCGTGCGCCGCCGACCACGACCGTGAGCTGGCTATCGACGTGCTCGCTCAGTACGGCTACCGCCTCGGTCGCGACCACGTTCCCGCTGATGGCAAGTCGTGGGGCATGGTGCGCGGCATCGCTCGCCGCAAGATCTCCCACCTGTGGCGGGAGATCCGCACCGTGGCGCACGCCATGAATGAGAACACGGTGCTCACCGGTGACGAGATCGCCGACCTGACGGGCCTGGTCAACACCCCGCTGATGGCGGGTGCGGCATGAGTGAGCTGCTGTTTGCCGCTGCGGCCGGCGTGCCGATGGCGGCCGGATGGTCCCTGCACGCGCTGCGCCTGCACCGGCGTGTCGAGGCTGCCCGTCGTGACCCGCTGACGGGCCTGTTGACCCGCGATGCGTTCGCCGAGCGTGCCATGAAGGTGCTGGCGGCCGGTCGCAGCGCGGTCTACGTCATCGACCTCAACAAGTTCAAGGAGATCAACGACACCCACGGGCACGCGGCCGGAGACGCCATCATCGCGGCCACTGGCCGACGGCTGACCGAGTGGGCAGCCATCAACGACGCCACGGTGGTCCGCCTTGGGGGCGACGAATTCGCAGCCGTTGCCCGCGTGCTGAGCCGCGCGGATCTGTCCTGGACGCTCAGCGAGCTGACCCGCGCCATCGAAGAGCCGGTGACCGTCGACGGTCACACGCTCGCCGTAGGCGCCTCCATCGGTGCCGTCGGCTACGACCCCCGCACGGACGACGTGGACTTGTCCACGTTGCTGCGCCTGGCCGATGAGCAGATGTACGCGGCCAAGCGCTCCGGTGCCGACTGGCTGACCGCCCTGGACCTCACCCCGCAGGCAGGGACGGTCAACAACCGTCGCGCCGGTCGCCCCGGCACGTCCGGTGGAGCGGAGGCCGCAGCATGACCACCACCCCTCCCACCCCTCAGACGCCCGCATCCGGGGTGCCGCCGCTGACCCGCCCGGAGCTGGGACTTGCCGGAGTCGGCGCGTTCGCTGCCGCCGCGGTCGGCGCGCTGGGTCTGATCTCCTCCTTCGACGCGGTGTCCGCCGCCGCGCTGAGCTGGGGTTTCCACTCACCGTGGATGCTGCCGGTCGGTATCGACGTGGCCATCCCGGTGTTCACCGTCGCCAATCTGCTGCTGATCCGCATGGATATGGCGCTCGGGTGGGTGCGGTTCGTGCCCTGGGCGCTGACGCTGATCACGTGCGGGCTGAACATCGCGGCCGGACACTCCCTGTCGGCCAAGGTCGCGCACGGCACGATGCCGCTGCTGTGGGTGGTGTTTTCCGAGATCGGCGCGCACATCTACGCCGTGCGGATCGGCGCGGCCACCGGTCGCCGGATGGAGAAGATCCGGTTCTCTCGTTGGCTGCTCGCCTTCCCCTCCACCTTCGCGCTGTGGCGTCGCATGACGCTGTGGGAGGTCACCTCCTACAGCGAGGCGCTGGCGCGGGAGAAGGAACGGCAGTTGGCCCGTGCGGACCTGCGCGAGCAGTACGGCCGTAAGTGGCGGTCCAAGACCCCGCGGCGCGAGCGCGTGATGCTGCGCATGGGCGACCTCGCCCCCGTCACCGAAGAGGCCACCCCCGCGCTGCCCCCGGCGGACACGCCGGCGCCCCCGGCCGCCCCCAAGCCGCGCCCCCGACGGCAGCCCGCCACGAAGGCCAAGGCGAAGGCACAGCGCTCCTTCGAGGAGCTGCTGACCGAGGCACGCACGCTCACCGTCGAGTGGACCGAGGCGGAGCTGACCGCGGACCGCATCCGCACCGCGGTGCACTGTTCGGCAACCAACGCCCGTGCGCTGCGAGATGCGTTGAAGACCGAGCGCGCCGACGGCCGTCCGCTGCACTCCGTGGACGACGCGGAGGGCGACGAGTCCGAGGCTGAGGCCGCCTGATGCCCGCGGCATTCAGCAAGTGCTACGACCCTTCCGGAAGCCAGTACGGCATCCCTACCTACCCGTGGCGCTACGCCCCCGACGGGCTCGCCACGCGCCGCCAACTGCGCGCCCGTGGCTTACGTCCGGGCGGTCAGCCCATCGCGGCTCAGGTGCTACGCCCGCGCTACCGGCGCGGCCCGCTGGTCGCCTACCTCTATCGCCTCGACCGCGCCAAGCCCGTGCGGCCGATGACGCCCGGCAAGCGGGCCGCGCTCGCCAAGGCGATGCGCGCCCGCCGCACCTGCCCGCAGTGCCGCACCGACGCGGGATACGTCATCCCGACCTCGATCGGCCTGTGCGTGCCCTGCGCCTTCCCCGACACCTCCATTCCCGCTCCCGTCCACGACACCCCGAGGAGGGGCTGACCATGGCCAAGCCCAACACCAGCCGCCTGGACCGCGAGATCCGGCAGACGGAACGCAAGCTCGAAGCGGTCCGCAAGGAAGAGATGTGGCCGCTCACCGGCCAGGAGCGGCGCGCGGTGATGCGGGCCCTCGCCGGCGGCTCGTACAAGGTCGCCCGAGGCAAGAGCGGCAGCCGCGCGGAACGGAAGCTGGAGACGCTGTGGCAGTCGGCGCTGACCCGGCTCACCGCGGAGCTGACCGCGCTGCAGAACGAGCGGCAGCGGATCGTGAACGAGGCCGCCGCCGCGAAGGCCGCCAAGAAGTCGTCGGGTTGGTGGTGACCATGGCCGCCCGCGAGACGCCTCCCGGCGCGTGCCCGCAGTGCTGGCAGCACGCCTACGACAAGAGCATCCACCGCAAGCTCAAGCCCGGCGAGGACTGCCAGCCGTGCCTGGACCACATGCACAACGGCCACCCGTACCTCGTGCCCAAGAAGAAGTCGAGCTGATGGTGAACCTGAAATGGATCACCCGACTCTTCCGCGGCTCGGGCGACTCGCTCGGTCGGCCGCTGCCCGCCGACTCCGCGCGGGTCGTCTGCCTGTCCGGCAGCCGGTTCGGCGCGCACAGCGTGATCCCGGCGTCCTACGCCCGCTTCGCGGTCAGCCGACGCCGGTCCTGGGGCCACGACGTCCGCGCCTATCCGACCACCGGCCGCGACGGCACCGAGTTCACGGTCGTCTACACCCGCGTTGCCTACGCCGACGACCCCGGCCTTGAAGTCCTGGTCACGGTCTTCGAGTTCCCCGCCGGCAGGGCACTCCCGCCCGGCATGTAACCCCGCGGGTCCGGCCGCTCACCTCCTACAGCGTCGGCCGGACCCGCTCTCCCTCACACCCGAAAGTGGAAGGAATCTCAGTGAAGCACCCCGACGACGACAACGAACTCTTCAACCGGCTGGAAGCCGAAATCGCCGCCGACTCCGGGGGCGAGGTGGTCGACCTCGACAAGGCCCGATCGGCCCGCAGCGAGTCGGCCGACCCGACCACCCGACCCGACGCCGACCCGTCGGCCGACTCCGAGAGTGGTCGGTCGGCTGCCGAGTCGGGCGACCCGACCACCCGACCGCTGGTCGACCTTCCGGCCGCCAAGGCGGCCGGTCCGGGCTACCTCGGTCGGCTGCTCGCCGCGCAGCGCCGTGACGTCGTTCCGGCGTGGCTGAAGTCCACGGCGGAGCTGAAGACCGCCACCGGATGGGTGGCACGGCACTACGCCCACTCGGTCGGCTACCACGCGCTGCGCACGCCGGTCTACGCCGCGCGGCTCACGCTTCAGGCACCGTCCGGGGCCGCGAAGTTCCTGGGCGGCACCATGCGGTGGGTGGCCGACCGTGAGGGCGAACCGGTCCGCCTCGCCGCGGTCCGCCGTGAGGACGCGGCCGAGTACCTGAAGCTGTCGCGGCAGCGTGACGGTCGGGTCCGACTCCGCACCCTGGTGGCCGTGCTCGCGATGTTCATCGGGCTCGGTTCCGCGCTCGCCATCTACGTGCTCGCCCCCGACTGGCTTCAGGCTGTGTCGGTGAGCGCGGTCGTGATGGCGCTCGGGTTCGCCGGACGCAAGGCCGATGACCCGGTCATCCACCGCGCGGTGGAGCTCCCGAAGGCGGTCAAGCTCACCAGTGACATCGTGCTGCGTGCGCTCGGCTCGCTCGGCATCCCGGCCATCAACCAGGCGCAGGGCAAGGGGCGGGACGGCTTCGAGTTCACCGCCCCGATCACCCGCGACGGTCCGGGCTGGCGTGCGGAGGGCAACCTCCCGTACGGCGTGACCGTCACGGACGTCATCGAGCGGCGCGACCGGCTCGCCTCCGGCCTGCGCCGCCCGCTCGGGTGTGTGTGGCCCGAGGCGGTCCCCAACGAGCACACCGGACACCTGGTGCTGTGGGTCGGCGACCAGGACATGTCGACCTCGAAGAAGCCCAAGTGGCCGCTGCTGACCAGCGGTTCGGTGAACCTGTTCAAGCCCGTCGCCTACGGCACCGACCAGCGCGGACGCTGGGTCGAGGTCACCCTGATGTACATCGCGGGCATCATCGGCGCCATCCCGCGCATGGGCAAGACGTTCCTGCTCCGCCTCCTGCTGCTGATCGCGGCGCTGGACCCGCGCGCCGAGTTGCACACCTACGACATGAAGGGCACCGGAGATCTGGACCCGGTCGGCAACGCGGTTTCGCACCGGCACGCCGCGGGCGACGATGACGAGGCCATCGAGTACGCGCTCAGGGACTTCCGGGCGCTGCGCGAGGAACTGCGCCGGCGCACGAAGGTGATCCGCTCGCTTCCGCGGGACATCTGCCCGGAGTCGAAGGTGACCAGCGAACTCGCCGACAAGCGCTCCCTTGGCCTGCACCCGATCGTGATCGGGGTGGACGAGTGCCAGGTGCTCTTCGAACACCCCAAGCACAAGGACGAGTTCGAGGAGATCGCAACCGACCTGGTCAAGCGCGGTCCGGCCACCGGCATCGTGCTGCTGCTCGCCACCCAGCGCCCGGACGCGAAGGCGCTGCCCACCGGCATCAGCGCGAACGCGTCGGCGCGCTGGTGCCTGAAGGTCATGGGGCAGTTGGAGAACGACATGGTGCTCGGCACGTCCGCCTACAAGCGGGGCGTGCGGGCGACCATGTTCGCCTGGGGCGACAAGGGCATCCACTACTTCGTGGGTGAAGGCTCCGACGCCCGGATCGTCGGCTCGGTCTACGTCGACGGGCCCGGCGCGGACAGCATCGCCGCACGCGCCCGCAAGGCCCGTGAGCTGGCCGGACTGCTGTCCGGGCACGCGCTCGGGGAAGAGCCCGAGACCGTCGCGAGCGCTTACGACCTGCTCGCCGACCTGCTCGCCGTGATCCCCGTCAAGGAAACCAAGGTGTGGTCCGAGACCGTCGTCGCGCGGCTCGCTGAACTGCGCCCCGAGGTCTACGACGGATGGGAGCCGGAGACCCTCGCCGCCGCGTTGAAGCCGCGGGGGCTGTCCACGATCCAGGTGGGCCGCCGGGTGGACGGCAAGGTCGTCAACCGGCGCGGTGTCGACCGCTCCCATATCACCGCCGCGATTGCAGAGCGTGACGGAAAGCGGGACGCGGGCTGACCGCCACGGGCCGATATCGCTAGCGGCACACCCCGCTAGCGTTAGCGGCCCGCTTAGCGCCCCAAACCCGCTCTGATCAGGTCGCTAGCGCATAGCTGCCCACCTGCGGAAACCCCTGAAACCCGCCTGGAAGGGCCCTTCATGACCCTCACCCTGCTCGCTATCACACTCCTGCTTGGCGTCACACTGTGTTACGTCGCGGTGTGTGCGGCCTCGCCGTTCGGCGACTGCCGCAAGTGCCGCGGCATGGGCCACAAGCTCAAGACCGACCGCAAGGGACGGCTCAAGCGCGGCAAGGACTGCCGCCGCTGCCACGCCACCGGCAAGCGCATACGCGTCGGCCGCTGGCTCTACAACCGCTTCGCCCGCATCTACCGCGCCGGCACCGCCGACTGACCCCGGGAGAGGACCCATGTCTCACAGCCCTGAGCACCGCCGGCCGCCCGTCATCGTCTGCCACGACGAGGCGAGTGACTTCCTGCCCTTCGCCGAAGTCCAGGCCTCGTTCCGCACTGATCCGGCCGGCCTCGCCGAACTGCGCCGCGCACTGGCTGACATGCGTGCCCGGTTCACCAGCCTCGCCCGCCCGGAGGGCTCGCGATGACCCTGACCATCTCCGCGGTGCTGCTGTTCGGCGTCGCCTCCGTCATCGCGGTGAAGACCCGAGCCGCCAACGCGGGCGGCGCGGTGCTGCTGTTCCTGTTCGGCTTCTTCACCGCCGGGACCGGCGCCTACGGCCCGATTCACGACCTGGTGGCGTCCTTCGCTCGCTTCCTGTCCCAGCTCGGCCACTGACCCGAGGAGTACTCGTGAACGAACCCATCGTCGCGCGGCACTGGCTCGCCACCGCGACGCCCAAGGCCGCGCCCGCCATCGCCACCACGACCGTGCTCGCGCTGGCCCGGATCTGGAACGCCAACGGCGCCGAACACTCCGTCGGCAACGCCGCGTTGATGGCCGTCCTGTCCGCCGGTGCTGCCGCCGCGGGCGTGGCCGCGGGCAACAGCACGGGCGATTCCGTGCTCGTGGGGACCGCGTTCGCCGCTTCCGGCGCGCTCGCCTTCGCGGGCGTGGCCGGATACGCCGACGGGCTCCCGCTGCCCCTGCTGCTGTGGTCCCTGGCCACGGCCGGCGCCTACGGCCTCGCCGCCCGCTACTGGCGCCACGACCACCGCGAGACCGTCGCGTACGAGCGACAGACGAGCGAGCGGCGCGAGGAGTACGCCCACGTCGAGCGCGTCGAAACCCTCCGCGCCACGACACAGATCGAGGTCGCCCGCACCGGAGCCGCCTACGCCGAACAGCTCGCACAGGCCCTCGTCACCCGCTCCACGCTGCCCGGCTTCGACCCCAAGGTGCTGGAAGCCGCGGGACTCCCGGAGATCCCGCGGGGGGATCGGTGAGGTTCTACCTGACCACGCACAAGCGGCATTGGGTTCGGCTGACCAGGGTGCCGCTGTTCTTGAAGTCCGAGCACTTCGTGAACGCGGTCAAGCTGGATGCGGCGCGCGGTCCGTACGCGGTGGACTCCGGCGGGTTCTCGGAGCTCCAGCGCCACGGCTGTTGGACGCGCTCCCCGCGCCAGTACATCGAGGACCTGCGCCGCATCTGGGAATGCGTCGGCCCCTACGACTGGGCCGCACCGCAGGACTGGATGTGCGAAGACCTCATCATCCACGGCGGCACCGCCGGACCAAACGTGTTCGTCGGCACCCACCTCAGCGTGCCGGAGCACATCCGCCGCACCGTCGCCAACTTCCTCGAACTGCGCTCCCTCGCTCCCGAGTTGCGCATAGCCCCTGTCATTCAGGGCCGGACGGTCGCGGACTACGAGTCGTGTGCCGAGTTGTACGAGCGTGCGGGGGTCGACCTGACCCGCGAACCCACGGTCGGGCTCGGCTCGGTCTGCCGCTTGCAGTCCACCCGCGAGGGAGCGGCGATCGTGACCGCGATGGCCGCGCGCGGGCTGAAGCTGCACGGCTTCGGCTTCAAGACGCTGGGACTGGAAAGGGTCGGCCACCTGCTCGCATCGGCCGATTCCGCCGCGTGGAGCTATCACGCCCGCCGTAGGCCCCCGCTGCCCGGCCACACACACAAGAACTGCGCCAACTGCATCGACTACGCCATGCGCTGGCGTACCCGCGTCCTGGCCAGCCTGCCGCCCTGGCAACAGCCCTTCCTCGACGCGTCCTGACGAAAGGAAGTCATGTTCGAGATCCGCATCATCTGCGACCCCGCCGACACCGAACCGATCGTCGCCGCGCTGGACCGCACGTTCACGACCGGCACCGTGAGTGTCTACCCCTCCCGTGACCGCAAGCGGAACCGCCTCTACGCCCGCGCCGAGCACAAGCCCACCAGCGCCGAGCCCGCCGAGGACGGGCTCACCCCCGAGCAGGCGTACGCCGACGCCCCCAGCATCAACAGCGAGATCGGGTGGGTGGCGCGGACCCTCGCCGACGCCGAGTGCTTCACCGAGCTGGATCGGGAGTTCTACCTGCGCAAGGCCGCCCTGCTGGATCGCATCGCGCTGCTCGACGAGCCCGACGTGCCGTACGGCGAGGCCACCAAGGCCGCCGACGCGGCAGCCGTGTTCCTGCTGGACATGGACCAACCGGGCCCGTTCTACGAACCGCGCGCCTACGTCCGCCGGGAGTACGCCCTCTCGCTCACCGCCGAGCAGTAGCTGTGGCTGGGGCGGTCGCCTCTCGCCAAAGACCGCGACCGCCCCGGTTCTCCGTCCCTTCGACAGAAACAGGAGACCTCCAGCATGACACCTGACCGCAAGACCCTGCGCCCCCGCGGCACGGACCAACAGGACGGCAGCAATCTGCGCACTGCGCTGTACCTCGCGGCGGCCGGTGTGCCGGTGCTGCCGCTGCGGGACGGGAAGGTACCGTTCGGCAACTGCCGCGCGTGCGCCAAGAACGCGTGCGGCGGGCGACCGAACATGAAGCGCGCGGGCACCTGCAACTGCCCCGCCCCCTGCCACGCCTGGGCTGCTGCCACCACCGACCGGAACGCCCTCACCTCGCCGCTGTGGGTGGCGGCATGGGGGCGGGCCGTGTGCGTCGGCTACCACCCCGGCGGGGCGGGGCTGACCGTGGTCGACCTCGACAACGCGGCGGCCGTCGTCTGGGCCCGCGAGACCCTGCCCACCACCCGAACCGTGGCGACGACGCGCGGAGAGCACTGGATCTACCGGGGCGTCATGGGGTCGCACAACGCGGTCCGGGCTGGCGTGGACATCAAGTCCCTGATGTCGTACGCCCGTTGGCTCGGTCCGGGCACCGGTCGCATGGCCGATCTGCCGTCCACCGTCCGCGCCCTGGTGGTGAAGGAAGAGACCACCCCCGCCCGCGGGGAGGTGGTCTCTTCCCTCCCCGAGCGCGCCACCTGGGACCGGACAGTGGCCACCGGATGCCGCCACACCGACGTCTACGTCCGCACGGGCCTGGAAAGGGGCCTCACCCTCGTACGCTCCCGCACCGAATCCGGTGCCGGATCACAGGCGTTCGGCGTGGCCCGGTTCCTCGCCGCACAGCACACCGGCTGCCCTGGCCCGTGCGGAATCGACGTGATCGGGGCAGAGATCGTGGCCGCAGCCGTCTCGGTCGGTGTCCCCGAGCCCTACGCCCGCCGCGCGGTCACCAACGGCCTCAACGCGGCCGAGAGGGGCGCCGCATGACCTATAAGCCCTTCAATCCCCTGAAACAGCCTCAGAACGCCACACAGGCCGCACCACGGGCCACCGTAGGCGACCGAAAGGACGTCGCCGAAGGCGTCCGCACTGCACTCGGTCCTGACCCGCACACCGGAGCTCCCACCGAAGGGAGGGCAGCCTCATGACCGCACAGCCTGTGGACAACACCGACCTGTGGGCCGGACTGCCCACCCTCGACGCGCCGCCCGCACCCGTGTGGGAGGACCCCGTTCCCCTCGCCGGGCCCCGCAAGCTCGCCCCCTTCCCCACCGCCTCGCTTCCGGGGTGGCTGCGGGAGTTCGTGGCCGCGGTCGCCGAGGAGACACAGACCCCCGTCGACCTCGCCGGATGCATCGCCCTGTCCGTGCTCGCCACCGCGGCGGGCGGAAGGGCGGTCGTGCAGGTGCGCGGGCACTGGCGCGAGCCCACCAACCTCTACGTCGTCGTCTCGCTGCCGCCCGCCAACCGCAAGTCCGCCGTGTTCGGCCTACTCACCGACCCGCTGTACGAGGCCGAACAGCAGCTCCGCACGCTGACCCAACCGGCCATCGTGGAAGCCGAGATGACCGCCCGGCTCGCCAAAGAGGCAGCCGACAAGGCCGCGTCCAAGGCAGCCACGGCAGGCGCGGACGAGCGGGATGAACTGGTGGCCACGGCGATCGCGCTGGCGCAGACCGCGGAGAGCGTCAGCGTGCCGGCCAAACCGCAGTTGCTCGCCGACGACACCACCGCCGAGACGGTCACCTCCCGCATGGCCGAGCAGGGCGGGCGGATCTCCGTCATGTCCGCGGAGGGCGACATCTTCGACATCATCGCCGGACGCTACTCCGGCAAGCCCAACATGGGCGTCTTCCTCAAAGGCCACGCCGGCGACCGGCTCAAAGTTGACCGGCAGACCCGAGAGGAATACATCGAACACCCCGCCCTCACCATGGGCTTGTGCGTGCAGCCACAGGTCTTGGACGACATCGGACGCCAGGACGGGTTCAAAGGTCGCGGCCTGCTCGGCAGGTTCCTCTACTCGGTTCCCGAGTCGCTGGTCGGCCGCCGCAAGATCGAGCCGGACCCTATCCCCGAGCAGGTCATGGAGACCTACCGGCGCCACGTCCTCGACCTGACGCTGTTCCTCGCCGAATGGACCGATCCGGCCCTCATCCAGCTCACCCCCGAGGCGGTCGCCGCCCTGAAAGCCTTTCAGGCGCGGGTGGAACCGATGCTGGAAGCCCGCGGCGGCATCATGGGCCAGATCGGCGATTGGGGCGGCAAGCTGGTCGGCGCCACCGCGCGCATGGCCGCCTTGCTCCACCTCGCCGAACACCTCACCAAAGGGCACACGGTGCCCGTGGCGGAAGCGACCATGCGCGACGCGATCGCGCTGGGCGAGTACTTCATTAGCCACAGCCTCGCCGCGTTCGACTCCATGGGAGCTGACCGCATCGTCGAGCGGGCCCGCACCGTGCTGGAAGTGCTCCACGCCCACGGGTGGCGCGAGGTCAGCAAGCGGGACCTGATGGTCAAGCTCTCCCGCTCCGAGTTCCGCACCGCCAACGACCTCGACCCCGTGTTGGCCCTGCTGGAAGACCACGGATACGTGCGAGCCCAAGCCGTTCAGCGCAGCGGAGGACGCGGCCGGCCCCCCTCGCCCCGCTACCTCATTCACCCCCGCCTGACCGACCAGACCGCCTGACCCCCGCCACAGAAACCACAGAATCACAGAAATAACCCCGACAAGCCCCTGACCAGCACAGACAGCCCCGTCAGGGGCTTGCGGAGCGCTGCCACAGAAACCAACCGAGAAGCCACAGAAATAACCCGCCACCGGCCCCGCCGGTCCGGCCACCTATTTCTGTGGAACTTCCCGCGATTTCTGTGGCAGCCCCCACCGCGCTGCATCGCCGCAGGTCAGCCCGCCAATCCAGGGTTTCTGTGGTTTTCGTGGTTTCTGTGGCGGCTCTCGGCTGGTCCCACCACCTTCCCTTGCTCTCTCGCCCAAGGAGGAGTCGTGGCCAAGCCCCGCGACGAGATGCTGACGATCCCCGAAGTGATCGAAGAGATAGGCGTACCGCGAGCGACGTTCTACCGCTGGCGGCAGTACAAGAAGGGCCCGAAGTCCATCAAGCTCCCGAACGGCGCGGTGCGAATCCGCCGGTCCGAACTGAGTCGGTGGCTCCAGACGCTGGAGGAGAGCGCGTGACGAAAGACGCCGACAACGGGGCCAAGCAGAACAACCGCTCGGCCCCGGAGGGGTTCTCGCTCGACGTGCGCCTGTGGAAAGTCGCCAAGGCGCAGAGCAAGACGCGTCCCTACCAACTCCGGTGGAAAGTCGGAGGAAAGGTCAGTAGCGCCACCTTCGCCACGGTGGCTCTCGCAGAGAGCCGCAGATCTGAACTGTGGCAGGCAATGCGCCGCGGCGAGGCATTCCGCATCGCCGACGGTCTGCCTGAATCCGAGGTACGGGCCGAGGTCACTGCGGAGCAAGTCCGTGAGGAACTCCCCTGGTTCGCATTCTGCCGCGAGTACATGGCGATGCGCTGGCCAACCGCCGCGGCCAAGACCCGTGAGGGAATCGCCGACGGGCTCGCAGCGGTGACGCTGGCCCTGGTGGAGCAGGAACAGAAGATGCCTTCACCGGAAGAGCTGCGCCTTGCCTTCCGGTGGGCGGTCATTCCCAAGAACGCCGAACTTGACCCGCCGGAGGAACTTGAAGACGCCTACGGGTGGATCTCCAAGAAATCACTTCTCGTCTCCTCGCTGGAAGACCCGAAGATTCTCCGCGATGTTCAGTATCGGATCTCCTTCAAACTGGATGGCACTCCCGCGGCGGGGGAGACCTCCCGTCGTCGTCGGCGCGCGCTCAACACGGCGGTTGAATACGCCATCGAGCGCAAGCTGCTGACGGAGAACCCACTCACCGCCATCAAGAAGGTGAAGAGCTCCTCATCGGACCGTGTGGACCCCCGTGTTCTCGTGAACAAGACGCAGGCCGCTCAACTCCTCGCCTCGGTCTCCTACATTGGGACATGGGATCGCAAGAAGGGCCGGCGCCTGGTGGGCTTCTATGCGGTCATGTACTTCGCGGGGCTCCGCCCGAGTGAGGCCGTGGGCCTCAGGAAGGCTGATTGCTTCCTCCCAGAGAAGGGGTGGGGGAGTCTGACGCTCCACGACACGCACCCCGTGTCTGGCAAGCAGTGGACAGACAGCGGAGAGCGCCACGACAAGCGCGGCCTGAAGTCGAGAGAGGCCAAGGAAGACCGGCCAGTCCCGATTCCGCCGCCGCTCGTGACCATGCTTCGCGCCCACCTGAAGGAGTTCGGCACGGCCAAGGACGGGCGGCTCTTCACGAACGAGCGGGGCGGTCTCGTGGGCA
This sequence comes from Streptomyces sp. NPDC101151, assembly GCF_044768335.1. Lineage (NCBI taxonomy): Bacteria > Bacillati > Actinomycetota > Actinomycetes > Kitasatosporales > Streptomycetaceae > Streptomyces > Streptomyces sp. NPDC101151. The sequence continues at coordinate 26,718 of NZ_JBIWPP010000019.1, forward strand.
GCAGCACCTATTGGCGTGTGTGGCGGGACGCTCGGGAGTACGCACTCCCGCCGGACCTTCAGGCTTCCATCCTCGGGGGTCGGCCGTACGACCTGCGGCACACCTGCATTACCACGTGGCTCAACGCCGGAGTGCCAGTCGCCGAAGTAGCGCGTAGGGTCGGCAACTCACCCGAAGTGATCCATCGCGTGTACGAGGGATGTATCTACGGCCAGGAAGAAGTCATGAACAACAAGATTGAACGCGAGCTTGATTGGCCGGAATGATCGCCTACTCGGCTGCCTGATCTGGTATCTGGCCGCGTCTCAGGAGGGCGCGGCCAGCGGCCAGTGTGGAGTGGATAGCGGGAGCGGTGATAGGGATGGATCCTTCGCCTCGGCGGCGCACGATGCTGATGAAAGCTCCCTCCACTTGGCCGTCCACTACAGCACCGTGCACCAGGAATGGCTTCAGTTCTTCAGGCTGCGGGGGGACATGAAGGAACACGATTCCCTTGCCATCGGTCTCGTAATACTCGATATCCAAGAGGTCGGGCGGCGGATAGAGGTGATGTTCCAGGGCGCTCTGATATCGGCGTAGTGTTCTGCCGTCGATCGGGACGGGATGAACGCTATGGATCACCTCTCCGCCTGGAACCTTCTTTCCCTTCATGCCGACCACAACGATTCCGCCGTACTCCGCGTTGGCGAACCTTGAGACGGATTGCGCGAGGGAGATCTTCCCTTGTGTCGAGTCGAGGTCATAGTGGCTGCTCTTCACATCGAGCCAAGGTCCCTCGGGTTGTCCTACCAGGACATCTGCATGTCTGGCTCTGAGTAGGTCCAAGGTGGTCTCGCGCGTGAGGTGGCCACTTGCGAAGGCATCTAGGAGGGCTATCGCGCCATGCCCGATCTCGTACAAGTCCTCCAGGGTCCTCTGGCGAAGACTGCATTCGATATCGAAGTCCCACACCCAAGGAGAGGTCACTTGGCTGCTCACCATTTCTACGTTTCGCAGCGCAGCCCTATGGCGAGTGAGGTAGGGGTGCAGGGCTGATCGGTAGAGCGGCTCTGGAGAGCCCTCGTCGTCGTCCTCGTGTGCCTTTGTGACTACCTCGACGCGTACCAGTAGCTTTCCCTCCTGCTGGACAAAGCTCACTGGGCCGGGAGTGCTGTACTCGTCGTCGAACTCGTCGTAGTCCCCATCCACGACGTAGACCTGCTCGTCGTCGGCCAGGCAGCTCATCAGGGCTGCTCGGAAGTCCGTCGCCTTGATGGATGCCAGCTCAGATGCGTGGAAGGTGAAACCCGCGTCGCGGTAGACCCGCTCCATCTCTCCAAATATCAGGCGATCGCTCCGCCTGTCGTGGCGGATGGTCCTCTGCAACTGAACCCCTCCCCGAGCGACGCTCCGCCGGCGCCAGTCATGCGCTGAGCCGCAGGGGCTCGCGGTCTGTAGCCGTGCGTCACCGATCTCTATCGCAGGTCTATCGCAACTTGTGCGTACCAACGACAAAGAGCGGGACCCAGTGAGACTGGTTCCCGCTCTCTCATGTCGGCATCCGCCCTGGTCAGCGTTTGATTTCTGCTGATCCTCGGCGAGTGCCCCCGGCAGGATTCGAACCTGCGCACACGGCTCCGGAGTGATTGCGCCGTTCAAGGTCCAAACCCCCATTGACCTGCGGCGGAGCGGGGGTGGGCAGGGAAGGGGACGGTGACTGTGTCGGAGGTGTGTCGCGGAGCCCCTGCCGAGCACCGTCTAGCGCCGTCTTGCCTCCCCCGACGCCGGAGGGGCCCGGCTGGTCAGCTTCCGGTGGGCGATGGCACGGACAGTCCGAACCCAGCAAGTGCGAGAGCAGTGCAGCTACTCCTTGCCAGCGTTTTCCTCGCCCTGCGCGCCCTCGGGGCTCTTAAACTCCGCATGGGGGTGGGAGAAGCGTCGGTCCCCGCCCACCTCCGAGACGACACACGCGTCACCCGTCGGGTCCGTGTCGACGGCCTCCGCATACCCGTTCGCACGGATTGCCCACGCCAAAACTGGCTGGGAGGACTCCCAGCCTTCCTCCTTGTCGAACCACGTGATCACCCAGCCGCCACCGGGCGCGATTCCAACGATTGGGTTGGCCTCGCGGACTTCCTTGAACCCGGCCATTTCGTCGGCGCGCATCAGCCGGTTTCGCAGCAACACCAAAGCCCGGCCTTGGTCGTCCCAGGCGTGCACGGGCTTGGTCAGCGTGACGTTGTTCTCGTTCACATACACGACTTCCGTAGGCACGGACGGGATGAGCATGAGACCTCCAGGGAGAGCGGCCGGGATGACTCCGCCTAGTCTCGGAGACCGCGGCCGAGTGAAGGGCCGCATCGCCAGTTTCTGTCCGAGAAGAGCCGAGTGTTACTTCGGACCGATGCTCCTTCGAGACCGCCAAGCACTGTCACATGGGGCAGGCAGGGCTCCGTCCGAGCGAGAGGCCTGTAGGCGCCGACGGCTGGCATGCCACGATGGGGCGAGTCGGAACCGATGAAGGGAAGGCGACGTGCAGCAGGCCAGTCCGCGAGGCACGTACCTGGAAGTGTCTGAGTCTCTGCGCAAGAAGATTGACAAGGGGGAGATCACCGAGGCGCTGCCCTCTCAGGCAAAGCTCGTGAAGAGCTACGGCGTGAGCCGCAGCACTGTCGAGCGGGCGCTGAGCGCACTCAAGGCTGGCGGTGTGATCGAGTCTGTACCGGGGGCCGGCTGGTACGTGGCGGGGACAGGCGACAGACGACCGCTGGTGGAGCGGGTCACCGACATCATGCGGACCGATGGACTCAAGGTCGGTGATCGCTTCCCCACAGAGAAGGAGCTGTGCGATCGGCTTGGCGCATCGCGGACTGCTGTGCGCTCTGCTATCGCACAGATGGAGGGTCAGGGACTCATCGGCAAGGGAAGCGTACGAGGGCGGGAAGTCCGCGCCCTACCGGCAGGACAGGGGGAGTAGACGGCGTGACGACGAGTGAACGCGTCGAATTCGATGCGGATGAGGCAGAGAGCATCCTGCGAAGTGCGTGCCTCGTGGTTCACCTGAATCCAGACGGAATCAAGATCCTCCGGTTGGGGGACCATGCGGTATTCCGTATCGACGGCGGCCAGATCGTCTCACGAGTTGGCCGTAGCCCCGACCGACTACCTTCCGTACGCCGGGAGGTTGCCGTGGCCCGGTGGCTGGCTGCTCACGACTACCCGGCCGCACGCCTTGTCACGGACGCTGAACAACCCGTCGTAATCAAGGGCCACCCTGTGACGTTCTGGGAGGGTCTGGCGGACGGAGAGACCTTTGCTACTACAGGCGAGATGGGCACGCTTCTGCGACGGCTCCACGACCTGGAGCCGCCGCCTCTTTTGCTGCCTCCGCTACGGCCATTCGACAAGGTCCAAGAGCGCTTGGAGCGGGCTGTGATCTCGAAGTCGGCTCGCACGTTTCTGTGCGGGCTGGCTGGGGACCTGGCAGACGAGTACCACCGTCTTCAGTTCGCCCTGCCGGCGGGGCACCTCCATGGAGACTTCAACGTCGGCAACGTTCTGCATGACGCGGCGGGTCGGCCCAAGGTGATTGACCTGGATGGGTTCGCCACTGGCCCGCGCGAGTGGGATCTTATGCAGACGGCTATGTACTACGACAGCTTCGGCTGGCACACGGAAGCCGAGTACAACGACTTTGTAGACGGCTACGGCTTCGATGTCCGCCAGTGGTCGGGGTACACGGTTCTCAGGGGCGTCCGTGAACTTCTCATGGTCACATGGCTGTCTCAGAATGCCGGAGCGAATCCGCGCGCTGCTGAGGAGGTCGAGAAGCGAGTAGCGAGCCTGCGCTCAGGCGGATCGCGCCGAGACTGGGCCCCGTTCTAGGGCGTTACACCGCCTGCTGCCAGAGGCGAAAGCTGCGAGCCTGCTCCTCGAAGTCGCGAAATTCTGCAGCCTTTGTCATGCCAGGTGTGATGCGGTCCTTGAATTCCCGTACGTACTGCACACAGCGTGCGGACTTCAGGCTCTCCCCGAGTTGCAGTGCCTCTCTCGCGATGTCGAAGCCGCGGCTGATCTCCCCTTGGGCAATGTACGACTCAGCTTGTACCATCGTCGCGAAGAAGTCGCTCCGGTTGTTGAGGCCGTCACCGACGATCGACCCTGCCCCGCGCTCCGTGGCTTCGACCGAGCGCCCCAGGTCGCGGAAGCAGTGGCCGAACTCCGCAGCAAGCTCTACTTCATCGAAGTAGGCAATCCACGGCGGGTCACTGTCGGCGGTGCGGAGGCTGAGTTGCCGTTCTGCTTCTGCCAGGGCTAATTCGCAGCCTCGGGCGTCGTTCATGCGTGCGAGGGCCCTTGCTTCCATGGCTCGGAATTGCGCTGCCAAGGTGGGTGTAAGGCTCGCTGCTGGCCCCATGCTCGCCGCGCGTGCGAGCGTAGCGCCTTCGCGGTAGTTGCCGAGGAAGGTTGCCTGATGGCTCATTGCGGAAAGGATGCTGCTGCCCAAGAGCCTGTCACCCGCGGATTGAGCCATCCGCAGTGCCTGAATGAGGTAGCGCTGAGCTGCCCCGTGAAGGCCGCTGTCGTACGACATCCAACCTGCGATCAGCAGTGCTTCGGCGACAGCGTTGTGCAGTCGTCGGCCGACGTCATCCGTGTATGTACCGTCCAGTATGGGCCGCACATCCGAGTGCAAGTATTGGATTAGTGCCCGGCGAGCGTGCCCCCCGCCGAACTGCCCGTCGAGCCTGGCGAACATGTCGGCTGTCGAGCGGAGCATTTCCACGTCGGCTGAGCCGACGGCCCTGGTTCCTGATCGGGTCAGGCTCGCGTCAGCAGGGGCCACAAGGAATCGTACGGACGTTTCATGCCAGGCAACGGGATCCGGCTTGGCCTTGACCAGTACGTCGGACTCAGCGAGATCGGCGCGCCAGAGGTCGGCCACGGTCTTCGTCGCGTCTTCGGGACGGTCGGCGAAGTCAAGGCCAACGCCGGCTTGAACTGCTGCGGTTGCTGCGGCGCCCATGCCGATGTCATCGAGCGTGAGCGTCCGCCCGACCTTGCGGCCGATCGCGTCGGCTATGAAGCGTGGGAGGTCACCTCGGGGGATGGACCCCTTCAACCAGCGGCTTACGTAGGTGTGATCACAGGTGATGTCCTTTCCTGCGCGGGCAGCGGCGGCCAGGACGGCACGGGCGAGGGCCTTGTGTGAGAAGTCGCCTTCCCTTATGAGCGCAGCCAGCTTGTCGTTCCCGTCTGCCATTGCTCCCCCTGGTCGCAGTCGCAGTCTCGCCGTGGCGCACCTCCACTCTACGCAGGTCAGCCGGGGGGTGTAGAGGGTTTACACCCCCCACTGCACGAGTGCACCCCCAAGTGAACGCTCCTGAAGTTCGTTCCTGCTGGTGATAGTTGAGTCATCGCCACGGGGCAGGCCGGCGGTTCCGAGATCAAAAGCCAGAGCGCTTGACGACGCGGAATCCGTCTGCCAACGTGAGTGGTAGGTAACACACACCACGCATCGCGGGGTGTGGCAGTGCCCGGATGGCAAGGCCCGGATGCCGCACTGCGGAGAACTGAACAGTGATCGTGCGGGGCTGACGCGAGAGCGGCGGTCACGGCAGGTGCCTAGGGCGAGGGTCCGGGGGCAAACCGCCGCGATGGACGAAGCTCTCCCCCTACGCGCCTTTGGCAGGCGCCACCCGATCCCGGGTGTGGGGATGTACAGCGGGAGCCCCAACGCACGTGGCGGTAAGAGTGAGACCGCCCCCGCGGCGACCGGGTGACGTCGTCGGCGGCACGCCACCCTGTACCGATTCGTGCAGGCCGCCTGCTGGCGTCAGAGCAGCGACGATGACGCACCCGATTTCCCGGCTCGGGACCGGTGCCCGTGGCAACGGCGCACTGGTGAAGCCCGGTTCTACCTCTACTTCTTCTGTCCCGCGGCGCGGTGCGCTGCGGCCGGTTGCCTCCACTGCTCGTCTCGTACGAGCAGTGCCGAGGGGAGCCGGACAGACCGCGACCCAGGAAGGGCATCCATGAGCAGGCACAGGGACAAGCAAGCCGAGGTGGACGACGGCTCGGAGAGGGCTGCCACGTACATGGTCGTGGCGTATCAGCGCGCCGCCGCAGTGTGTGAGGTCGCCAGCGTAGGCCTCGGCCTCAACGGGACGGACGCCGTCTACTTCGCTCACGAACTGCGCGAGGAGTTCCCGGAGGCGATCGTGGCGATCCTTCCCAAGAAGTAGGCGTAGTCGCTCTTATCAGCCCCGATGGTCGTAGGCCGGGTTCGACTCCCGGCCGGGGCGCTCCGGCCCGCCGCTTGCGCGGCGGTTGCCGTATCTCCCGGGTCAGCCGCCCTCTCGGAAATCTCGCGCGGCCCCGGTCTTCCCGTCCCTTCGACATGGGAGCTCCCATGCGCAATTACGTGTCCGGCCACCGGGCCGACACCCCACAGGACTTCTTCGAACTCGCCCTCGGTGCTCCCGTCGACCTCTGGCTCGGAGTCAAGGGCGAGAGCGAGAAGGAGCGCGCGGCTCGGCTGGACGCGGCCCGCGACATCATCACCGACCCGGACTTCTACGACCTGCCCGCGCGTGTCGTCCAGCACGACCCGGAACTTTTCAACGTGGTCGCGCTGCCCCGCTTCACCCGCCGCCGCGCACCGCGCAAGGCGGCTGCGGCATGAGCGAGGGTCTGACGCTGGACGACCTGAGTGTGCCGCTAAGGGTGCTGCGCCTGCTCGCCGCTGACTTCGGGCACCTGCCGGCGCCGGTGGTGGAGGTGACCGACATCTTCCCGAACCGGCTGGATCTGCGCTTCCACGACGCCTTGAGCGAGTTCGAGGTGTGGCGCGAGGCGCTGGGCATCGCACCGGACGACGTAACACACGGCACCCAGGGCGAGGGGCGCACGCGCGTCCTGAGCGCGTCCATCGAGTATGCGGGCGCTGAGCTGAATCTGGTGGCCTACGCCCAGCTCCCTGCCCCCGCACCGCCCGGAGAGCGCACCCCGCACGCCACTCCCGATGACCAGTACGCCGCCTGACCGGCCTGGTCCGACGGTCACCCCCTGACAAGGAGACAAGCCGTGAATCATCCCCCGGAGCGGTCCCTGAGCTGGGGCCAGGCACTCGTACTGGGTGCCACCGCGCTTCCCATGGTCGGCTTCGGCGGCCTGGGCGCATGGGGCACCTACAGCAACATCACCTCCGTCTTCCACCGCTCCGCCACCGCGCTCGGTGTGGTCGCTGCGGGCGAGGGCGCGACGCTCGTCCTGGCCCTGACCCTGGTGGGCCTGACCATGCTCGGACAGTCCTCACCGACCGCGGTACGCGTCGGACTGTGGACACTGCCCGCGGTGGCCTCCCTGACCGGCGCCGCGGTCGCACCGACCGGTACGGAGTCAGTGGTGTTCGCCTTCACCCCGATGGCCATGTGCGTGGCCGCGGAGGGCATGGGCCTGCTGGCCCGCCGCATCGTGGTCTACCGCACCGGCGTGGACGCCGAAGCGCAGCGCCGCAACGCCGCGGTCATGCAGAAGCTTGCCTACCACCGGGCCCGCGCCGCGAACCACCCAGAAAAGAAGGCGCGTGGGAAGTCGGACCTGAAGGCGTGGAAGCTCGCCAAGAAGGTCGGTACCGGTGACGCCCTGCTCGGGGCGCACCTGGTTGGCGTCCAGCGCGAGCGGATGACGGCCGGCGCGGATGCCGCGCTCGCGGGCATGTTCGCCCTGCCCGTCACGGCCCCTGCCCCCGCCGTGACGGCCGCCCCGGAACCGCCTGTGGTTGCGCCCGCGCAGGAGGAGGGCGTCACATTCCCCGTGACGGTGGAAGACACGCAGGTCACGGCCGAATCCGAGACCGTACCGGCCGTGCCCGTCACGCCCGTGACGCCGCCCGTCACACCGCCCGTGACGCTGGAGGAGATCGCCGCCGTGGCCGGCGTGCCGACCCCGCAGCCCGGGGAGCCGCTGACCGATGCACAGCTCGTGGCCGTCCTGCGGCACCTGCGCTACGCCGACGACCCGCCGCTGTCCTACCGCCAGGCGGGGACCGCCTTCCGCGAGGGCGGCTTCGTCGGCGGGGAGCAACGGGTGCGCAAGGCGTGGGGTTCGCTGATGTCCCACGAAGAATCCGACCTGAGCTGATCAACGCAACCAGCGAGGAGGCACGGTGGAGCGCGAATTCTGCAACGAGGACAAGCCGGACGTGACCGTCGGGAGGGACCCGTTCGCCTGGGACGTCTGCGACGAGGACTGGCAGGTCCCGATGTGTGATCCGTGTGAGCAGCAGCGCGCAGAGGAGATCTGACGCGCACCGCGTCCGGCACCACCAATGAAGGCCAGCCCACGGCAATTGGGCTGGCCTTCATTGCGACTGCCGGAAGCAGTCGAGCACCAGTGAAGCAGACCCGGTGAGCCCCGGCGAGCGGCACTCTCGCAGACCCGGTGAGCAGACCCCGCGGCCTGTAAGCGGACTTTCCAGAAGGAGAAATGACCATGACCCGCAGCGAATACCTGGGCAAGGCAGACTCGGCCGCCCGACGGGCCGCGAACCTCGCTGGCCACTCCGAGACCTGGGCGCACAACGAGCACCCCAAGGCCGACCGGTTCGCCGCCGCGGCCAACGCCTGGTCCGAGGTCGCCCGCATCTATGTGGCCATCGCCCGGACCATGCCCACCGACGAGAAGCAGGAGGCCTGACCCCTGGTCGGTAGCGCCCGTGAAGCAGACCCGGTGAGCCCCGGTGAGCGGCACTCTCGCAGACCCGGCGGGCAGACCCGGTGAGCAGTACGGCCCAACCACACGCGAGCGGGAGGGGAGACGAGCCGATGAGCGGCGCAGGCTACTGGTCCAAGGCGATCGCGAAGGCTGATGCCATCTCACCGAAGGCGGGTGCGCTGAAGCGGCTGGACCGCTTCCGCGGCGCGGTCGCCAAGCTGGACCCGGCCGTGCAGCTTCGCGCCTGGAACGAGCTGAAGGCAGCCGTCCAGACGATCACGGACAAGTACGCACGGTAATCGTTCACGTTCACGTTCACGAGGGGTGGACATGAACGTCTCCATGCCCTATGCGCGTGCGTACGCGCATGGGCAGACGTTCACGTCTCCCCGGTCACGACCGGTGAGGGAGAAGCATGGAGATCCTGCTGCTCTGCGCCATCGCCTTTGCGGCTGGACAGCGGAGTGAACAGGCATCCTTGGGTATCAGCCCGGCGGACCGGGCCATGGCCAAGGAGTACCGCAGGCACGAACAGGCGGTGCACCGCATCGCTGAGAAGCACGGTGCACCGCCCCCGGCGCCGGCGCCTCTGCCGGGTGCCTCGCCCTGGAAGGAATCGGCCCCCGCCCCGGCGGGGGCCGCCGCGGTTCCCGGCACGTTCCGCTCCGGCTACCGCAGTTACGCCCCGATGCCCCGCACTGCCACCCTGACGGGTCGGCGGGCCGGGGCGGCTGGCGCGTGGGCCGCCCGGGGCGTGGCGTGGGCCAGGGACACCGGCCGGGGCGCGCTGCACGAGTACCGCAGGCGGCGCGAGGCAGACGGGCACGAGGACCCCGCCCCGGTGCTGGCGGCGCTGCCCCCGACACATCCGCCAGCGGTACCGCCCATGCCGACAGAGCCTCCCACCGTCGGTGACAAGACGGACGAGGCCCCTGCGGCTCGCAGCACCCCCGAAGCGGATAAGGCGCCGGAGTCGGCCGGTGAGGAACTGCCCGACGGGGAGGACTGGGCGAGCGTCTACGCCTGGACGGACGAAGACGAACCAGAGCCCGCCGAGCCGGAGAAGACGCCCGAAGAGGCGCCGGAGAGGTCCGGGCCTGCCCCGTCCGGTGAGGCAGGCCCTTCCCCGGAACCCGCCGCACAGACGGAAGCCCCTGCCGCGCCGGGATCCGGAACGACATCAGATCGCAAGGGAGTTGGACGTATGGCCGCGGAAGTCACCTACGACTCCGTCATGGAGGAGAGCGACGAACTGTCGCTCATGTGCGACGACGACGTGAAGGTCTACGACCGGATCGGCATGCGCTGTGAACGGGAGATCGGCCGCGCCGACGCCCTGATCGCGGACGCCCGCAACGCCGGTGTCGGCGAATCCGTGATCGGCTGGATTGCCAGGGCCCTGGAGAAGTACCAGGGCATCCACTCCAGCCTGGACGAACTGAGGGACAACACGATCGCGCAGGGCGAGGCGGTCGTGAAGGCGAAGGAACTCCTTCGAGTCGGCCAGGGCCTGTACGCGGGCATCGCCCAGGACATGGAGGACGTCGCCGACCGCGAGTTCTACGTGTCGGACGCCGTCGACGGCGAGGACACGTCCGCCCAGTCCGAGACCTACGAGACCCGGGGGGCCTGACCATGGGTGCAGCAAAGACAGCCAGGTCGGTCGTCACCTACGCGGCCGTCATCGCCAGGGCCAGCGCGTATGCGATCCGGGCGGCCCGCACCAGGGCCGCCGTGGAACGGCTCCAGGCGCGCTTTCAGGACCGGGCCGACTCCGCCCGCTACCTCTCCGAGGCGATGACCGTCCTGGAGGTGGATGAGCCGACGACGACCGCCTACATGGAGGTGGCCACCCTCTCGGAGGCCATGGCACACAACGTCGGAACGATCGTCTCCCGGTCCGACGAACTGTCGAACGCGGCCGAGGGCCTGAGCCGGGAGACGCAGGCGCAGCACGGGCGGATGGCGGACGCGAACCGCACGCACTCCGTGCAGATGGCCGACCGGCGGTTCATCAAGCGCAACTGAGCCCAGCGGCACGGGCCGCGGACCAGAATCACGCACCACTTGCTGAGGGCGGGGCCGTTGGGAGCGGCCCCGCCCTCTGTCATCGCGAATGGAGTGGAGTCCCGGATGACAGCAACAACCGTACCGAAACAGGACAGCAAGAAGCAGGAGGTCACCGACCTGCGCCTGAAGGTGGCGCAGATACAGCGTTCCCCCGGCCTGTACGCGGGGGCCGCCCTGGCCGCCGCGGGCAGCATGCTGAGCGGCGACCCGCTGATGGTCACCACCCTCGGCGCCGGCGCGGTAGCCGCCGGGTGGACGGTGCTGGGCATGCGGCCCGGCCCGTGGCGCTGGCTGCCCGGCCACGGCGAGCCCTGGGAGTGGATGTGCCGCTCCTCACGGCGGGGCTACCGGCGTAGCCTGCGCCGGATGCGCCGGCGGCTCGGTGCCGAGCCGTACGCGCCGCTGCCCGGCTGGTACGCGCACCCCCACCGGCCCGCCCTGGTGCGGGCCGCCACAGCCGAGGTGCGCCGGCGCCGCTGCGAGGCGCTGCGCACGGCCTGGACCCGGGCCCTGCCCGACTGGGAGCGCGGCTGGTGGCGCCGCTACAGCCCGGCGGAAATGGCGCTGCGAGCCGGTCCGCTGATGGCGCTCCCCGCCTCCGGCTACATCGATATGCCGTGGTGGGCACGCCTGGCCCTGACCGCCGCAGGGACATCGTGGGGGGTGTGGGTGTCGGACCGGCCGGACCCGCGCCCGATAGCCGCCCGCACCGGGCCCGACGCCGACTGGTACACCGCCCGGTGGGCCGGGTGGATCGCCGCTGACCGCGGCCCCCTGCCCGCCTCCCACCTGGCCTCCATCGAGCTGGACGAGGACAGGTTGACTGCGGTCATCGTCTCCACCACGGCCCGGAGCGCGGCGGACGTCACCCAGGACCACGTCAGCATCGCATTCGAGGTGCCGCCCCGGGCCGTGAACGTCTACCGGCCCGACGACATGGCCGCCAACCGGGCCAAGCTGACCGTGCGCCTCAAGCCGCTCACCGAGCGGGCCGCAGACGACGACCTGTCGTCCGTCTGGCAGGAGTACAACCCGTACGAGGGCAGCGAACTGTACGGCGTCGAGGAGACCGACACCGGCCGCAAGTTCACGATCCTGCTGCCGCGCAAGGGCACATCGGCCACGGCCGTGCAGCCCCGCGCGATCGCCCAGGCGCTCGACATGCCGGGCGAGGAAGCCGTCTCGCGCCTGCACCTGCGGGCCCTGGACGCCCGCAGGATCGAGGTCAACGAGATGGCCTCCAACCCGCTGCAGGACGGCGTCCCCCTGGACCTGGAAGCGCTGCGCATGGACGCCGACGGGTACGTGACCATCGGCCGCGACATCTACGGCGAGAACGCCCGGTGGCGCCTGATGATCCCCAACGCGGGGAAGTTCGGCCTGTCCGGCGCCCAGGGCATGTCAGCCGTCCACTCCTTCGACTCCGGCACCACCGGGGCGGGCAAAACCTCCCTGGAAGAGGCCCTGCTGATCGCCCAGGCCATCAACGGGTTCGCTTCCTGGGTGGCCGACGGCAAGGGTGGTGTGGGCTACGCCTCGTGGGCCGATGACCTGGACTGGCTGGTCAAGTCGCCGCTCGGGTTCGCCCTGATGGCGCAGAGCGCCTCCGCGGTCGGCCGGTACCGGTTCGCCGTGCAGATGCGCATGCAGTGGCGGGACGCCGACGGCGATGTCGAGACCGGCCGAAGCTTCTTCGTGCCGGGCGAGCCGTTCGCCCCGATGCAGGTCACGTTTGACGAGTTCAACGAGATGGCCAAGGAGGGCAGCCGGGACAAGAACGCCGCCGCCGTGCTCAAGGGCGTCTCGCACCTGGGACGGCAGACCCGCGCGGCCGGCATCGGCGCACGCGTCCACGTGCAGATCCCCAACCTGGACGCCATCGGCTCGAACGCCGACGCCAACGCGGTCCGGGACATGCTCCAGTCCGGCAACATCGCACTCTTCCGCACCGCCCGGACGGACGTGGACTCGATGTCGCTGGGCTCGCGCACCCCCGAATTCCGACTGGAGCCGATCCCCGAGACGTTCCCGAACGGGTCCGGCACCGGGGGCCTGTGCTACATCGCCGACGGCGCAGCCCAGTACACCCAGTCCCGCGTGATGTACCACCACAACGCGGCCAAGGTGTTCCGCTCCCTGCCCCAGACGCCCCTCACGGACGGCGAGGCCGACGCGGCCGGCATCGCCTACCTGCACCGGGATGAGTACCGGCACATGGACGCCTCGGAAGAAGAGGCGTTCCTCACCGACCTGATCAAGTCCAGGTCCGGCAAAAAGAGTCCAGGCGCCGTCGTCATCGACATGAAGTCGGCCGCCCAGGCTGCCGAGGCGGTCGGGGAGGCCGAGGACGAAGACCTTGACGAACTGGTCCCCCTGCCGCCCCGGGTCCGTGTCTGGAACGCGGTGGACGGCGGCGCACGCCGCAACAAGCAGATTGCCGAGGTCACCGAGCTGAAGCCGTCCAACGTCGCCAACGTCACGACGCGGCTCGAACGCCTCGGCAAGCTCACGCAGATCGAGCGCGACTGGTACACGGCCGAACGCCTGGACGCCTGAACCCCTCGAAACGGAGCCCGGAATGACCCTCACCACCAACGGCCTCTTCCTGATCGCTGCCGCCGTGCTCGGCTTCTGGATGTACAAGGACAAGGGTTTCAAGAAGCGCGAGTTCATCGCGGTCTCGCTGTTCTGGATCGTCCTCGTTGCCACCCCGTGGGGCGGCAACGCCGTCAGCGGCGTGCAGGGCGTCCTCGGCAACGGTGCTCAGACCGCGAGTCACACCGTGAACAACGTCGGCGCCAAGTAGGCCAGTTCAGCAGGAGCCGCCCCGCAGAACACGGGGGTGGCCTCCCCCGTTCGGGCCGCTGGCCCGGAACAAGGAGCGCGCATGTCCCCTGAGCTGACCCCCGAGGAGAAGGCGCACGCCGACGCGGAAGCAGCCCGGCTGATCGCCGACTGGATCAGCGACAACACCCCCGTGGCCGCCACGGTCCGCGACACCACGCCCGTGCGTCCGACAGGAGCGCAGCCTGTGCCGCAGCCCGGACGGACTCCGATGAGCCAGAGGGCCACCGACATCAGTGGCGTGATGCTCGCCGCGAGTGTCGCCTCTGTCCCCATCGGCGGGATGACGGCACTTGTGCTCTACGTGCTGGGGCAGGCCGACCCGATCAATCTCGCCATCGGCGCCGGGGCCCCAGCCGGCCTGGTGGTAGCGGTCGGTATCGCCGCGAAGATGATCGGCCGCGCCGTACAGGAGGGCACACAGGGCGTGGCGCAGGCGGCGTCCGCGATGCCTCCCGGCGCGGTGCACCACCACTACACCGGCCCGGTCCGGGTGGAGAACAACGCGATCACCGCGCCCGCGTACGGGCTGATCGCCCGCAACCGCAACGAACTCAACCGCTAGCAGCGCGAAGGGCGGGCCCACGTCTCGTCAAAGCCCAGGGCCGCCCTGCTCCATCCATCCAACTGAACAGTGGAGGTCAGCAGCATGACCCATCCGACCGGCATCCGGCGACCCGTCGTGCGCGCCCTGGACTTGTACTGCTGCCAGGGCGGCGCCGGCATGGGCTACAACCACGCCGGAATGGACGTCACCGGCGCGGATATCACCGCCCAGCCCCGCTACCCGCTCAGCTTCCACCAGGCCGATGCCCTGGACTTCGTGGCCAAGTTCGGGAGCGGCTTCGACTTCATCCACGCTTCCCCGCCCTGCCAGCACGACAGCGACTGCCAGCGGCTTCAGGGCAACAGTCACCCCGACCTGATCGGCCCCACCCGCGAGGCGCTCAACGCGACCGGACGGCCTTGGGTGATGGAGAATGTCCGCGGCGCCGTCGCCAAGCTCCGCAGCCCGGTGATGCTGTGCGGGACGATGTTCGGGCTCCGGACGTACCGGCACCGGTACTTCGAGACCGGCGGCGGCTTCACCCTCACTCCGCCTGCGCACCCGGCCCATGTTGCGCCGCAGGCTAAGTTGGGCCGTCCCGTCCCACCCGGTCACTTCGGCCAGTACGTGGGCAACTTCTCCGGTGTCGACCAGGCCCGCGAAGTGATGGGCGTGCCCTGGATGAACCGCGACGGCATCCGCGAGTGCATCCCCCCGGCCTACAGCGAGTGGATCGACCGCGCCTTCCTCGCCAGCCTCACCACCCCGGCTGAGGCGGCAGCGTGAGCACCCCGGCTGCCGAACTGGCCCTGTTCGACACCAACGCACCGGAGCAGATGCCCGGGGCGGTCGGCTACCAGGCCGTCAACACAGCTGCCTGCGGGCGCGCGCTGGCGGGTGACGGCTACGGCTGGCTGGACCGCATCCTGCCGCCGCCGATGGCGCTGGCGTGCCCGCGCTGCCGCCGCCCGATGAGCCTCGGAACGGTCCCGCTGCTGTGGGAGTGCACCCCCTGCGATACCTGCGATGAGAGGAGGAACGACAGGTGACCAGCAAGAAGAAGGAGGAACCGCCCACACCCCTGTCCGGCGCCCGGCTGACCTACCCGGAGGGCAGCCGGCACGCCTGCTGCGAGATCTGCCGGCAGCCGCGCAACCCGCTGTTCCAGACCACCCCGGAGACCCATCGCATCGAGCAGTCCGGCAAGCCGGTTGCCGCGCGGGTGTGCCTGCGCTGCTGGTCACGGCACCACATCGACGCCGAGAACGAGTGCCCGCACTGCGGCAAGGACATCACCGAGGAGCCGCTGTGGTGATCTGCACCCGCACCCACGGCGGCCACACCATGACCGTGAACGCCCCCGTCGACGCCGCCGACTTCGATCTGGCGGCGTTCACGGCGTTCGCAGCCTCGGATCCGGTGCTGGGGCTGGACGTGGAGACCCGGGCGATCGTCAAGGGTGGTCCGGGGCACTTCGGCCCGGACGCCGGTGTCCGCCTGGTGCAGTTCGGTACCCCCACCACCGCATGGGTCCTCAACCCCCTCATCCCCGAGCAGCGCCAGGCCATCCGCGACGTGCTCGCAGATGAGCGGCGGCACTTCGTCACACACACCTCGTACGACGTGCTGGCGGTGTGGTCGGCGTTCGGGATCGCCCTTGGTCAGCGCGTGGTGGATACGCATCTGCTGTCCAAGCTGCTGGTGCCGGATGAGCGGGCCGGGCACGGGCTGAAGGAACTGACCTGCCGCTACCTGGACGACGGGCTGAAGCAGGCGGAGACCGTGCTGCACGCGCGGATGCGGGAGCTGGCCCCGGTCGGCTCCCGCGCCGGCAACAACCCCATCGACTGGGGATGGAGCTACCTGCCGCCCACGGATGAGGCCTACGTGGTCTATGCGGGGCTGGACGCCGTCTACGTGCGGCGTCTGCTGCCGCTGCTGCTGGCCCGCTGCACGCCGTTCTCGCACCTGGTGCGAATGGAAGCCTGGCTGGCGGCGCAGTCCACCGGCATCACCGTGCGCGGCCTGCTCCTGGACGTCCCCTACACCCAGTCCCTGCTCACCGAGTTCCGCGGTGAGTTCGACCAGGGCGACCAGGCCATCCGGAGCCTGCTGGGGTTCTCCGGCCGGTCCCCGAAGTTCGGTGACTGGCTGGAACAGCAGGTCACCGGCATGGTCCTGCCCCGGACCGACGGCGGGAAGGTGGCCACGGACGCCGACAGCCTCACCGCGATCGAAGAGGCCGTGGCAGAGGGGCGGGCACGGATCACCGAGGACGGTGCGGCGATGGTGGCCGCGCGCCGCCACCTGTCGGCCACCTCGAACACGATTTCGAATCTGCAATCGTTCCTGGCCGCGGCCGACGGGGCGGGTCGGGTGCATCCGCAGATCAACACCCTCCGCGCCAAGACAGGCCGCATGTCGATCACGGCCCCGGCGCTCCAGACCCTGAAGAAGCACGACCCCCGGCTACGGCACTGCTTCCGTGCCGACCCCGGGCACGCGCTGGTGGCCTGCGACTTCTCCCAGGTCGAAGTACGGGTGGCCGCCGCCCTGTCCCGCGACCGGACCCTCATGGACGTGATCGCCTCCGGCGTGGACCTGCACGACGCCACGGCCACGCTGATGTACGGGCCCGGCTTCACCAAGGAACAACGCACCGTTTCCAAGCGGGCGACGTTCGGCACGATCTACGGCGGCGGCGCCAAGGCGCTGGCCGCACAGACCGGGGTGCCGGTCCGGGTGGCGCGCGGGGTGATCCAACGCTGGCAGCGCACCTACCCGGAAGTGATCCGCTTCGGCAAGGACATCGCCAACGCCACCACCGTGATCACCGGCTCCGGCCGCCGCATCCCCTCAGACCCGGACAGGCCGTACGCGAACAGCAACTACGCGATCCAGTCCACCGCCCGTGACCTGCTGGTCGCCTCCGTCTACGAACTCGTCACCCGCCACGGCCTGGCCGCCGCTTTGTGGCTGTTCGTCCACGACGAAGTGATCGTGCAGGTCCCCGAGCAGGACGCCGAACGCGTCCGCGACCTGCTCACGGCCGTGATGACCACCTCCTTCCGCGGCGTCCCGATCGCCGCGGACGCCGAGATCCTCGGCACCCACTGGGGCCGCCTGCCCGAGCAGGCGGCTTCGTCCGTACCGGAGCAAGCCGGAGCCTAGGAGGCCCGCACCATGCCCATCGGAGAAACCGTCATCACTCTGGTCGGCAACCTCACCGCCGACCCCGAACTGCGCCACACCACCGACGGCACCCCGTGGCTGTCCTTCAACGTCGCCTCCAACAGCCGCAACTGGGACAAGACCCGCGCCGAATGGGGCGAGGGCCACACCCTGTTCCTGCGCTGCACCGCCTGGCGCTGGCTCGCCCAGAACGCCGAGACCAGCCTGCACAAGGGAGTCCGGGTCATCGTCACCGGCGCCCTGCGGCAGTTCGAGTACACCAGCGCTGACGGCGCAACCCGCACCGGCTTCGGCCTGGACGTGGAAGACATCGCCGTCAGCCTCCGCTACGCCACCGCAACAATCCACCCCACCAAGGGCACCCGCGGCCAGAGCGAGCGCCCGGCGCACGGGGTGAAGGACGACCCGTGGGCCAAAACCGGCAGCTACGACGACAACCCGCCCTTCTGATCCTGTCCGCCGGAGCAAATGAGGCGGCCCCGCGTCTCGTCAAAGCCCGGGGCCGCCCTGCCCCATCCATCCAACTGAACAGTGGAGGTCTCCAGCATGACCCAACCACGCCCCGGCGACCAGCACCCCGGGCCGTTCTGGGCAGCAGCACGCGCCCACGCCCTCTCAGCCGCCACCCTGCACGGCCTGGCCGTCTTCCCTCTCTCCCGCAGCAAGCTCCCCGCCATCACCACCGCCCACCCGGAACCGACCGCCACCTGCACCGGCCAGTGCGGCCGGCCGGGCCACGGCGTCCACGACGCCAGCGCCGACCCCGCCCGCGTGCGGGAGCTGTTCGCGGCGGCGCCGTGGGCGGCCGGCTACGGCATCGCCTGCGGCCGGGCCCCGCACCACCTGTTCGGGTTGGACCTGGACCGCAAGAACGGTGTGGACGGCGTGAGCGGCCTGCGCACGCTCGCGGCCCGGCACGGCTTCCAGATCCCGCGCACGGTGACGGTGGCCACCCAGTCCGGCGGCTGGCACCTGTGGCTCAAGGCCCCCGACAGCGCGACGATCCCCAACACGGCCAGCCTGCTGGCTCCGGGGATCGACACCCGCGGCACGGGCGGCTATCTGGTCGGCCCTGGATCCCTCGGGCCGAGGGGCCGCTACCGCTTCGCGGTCACTTTCAGCCAGTCCGTCATCGCCGAAGCCCCGCCCGCGATCATTGACCTTCTGGCGGCCCGCCAGGCAGCCGTTCAGGAAGCTCCCGGACCGACCGGCCCGGGAGGCGGGTCAAGGCGCTCACGTGGCCGTCTCGGGCCGCTGGTGCGATTCGTACTGGATTGCGGGCCCAATGACCTGAACAACCGGCTGTATTGGGCGGCCCGCAAGGCGTTCGAGTCCGACGATATCGACCCCGACGCGGCCACTGCCGAACTGCTGGCCGCCGCCGTCGACCGCGGGCACCCCGAGACGCCGGCCCGCCGCACGATCGCCAGCGCCGCCAAGGGCGCGGCCCGCACCCGGACGGAGGCCACCTGATGGGCGAGAAGGGCCCCAGTCAGGCATCCCAGCTCGTCAGCATGGCCAAGGCGGGCTACGAGTTCGTGATGTCCACCGACGGCCGCCCCTACGGCGTTCGCCGCAACGGCCCCAACGTCGTCCGCCCTTTCAAGGGCCGCGGCGGCATCCGTGCCGCCCTGGCCAAGCAGTTCACCGAGGACAACGGCGGCCAGGTCCCCTCCGCCAGCGCCTTGGCCGACGCCATGACCGTCCTGGAAGGCATCGCGGATGCCTCCGACCCCGTGCAGGTCCACATCCGGGTCGCCCGCGACCAAGAGCGCATCGTGCTGGACCTGGGCACCTCCAACGGGAAGGCGGTCATCGTTTCCGCGGACGGGTGGACGGTGGCCGACCGCTCTCCGGTCCTCTTCCGCCGCTCCGGCGCGATGGTCCCCCTGCCCGTCCCCGAACAGGGCACGGACGGCATCGCGCTGCTGCGCGACCTGGTCAACATGGACGATTCGGCCTTCCACCGGCTGGTCGCGTGGCTGGCCGCCTCGTGGATCCCGGGCATCCCCCACCCGGTGCTCACCTTCAAGGGCGAGCAGGGCACCGGCAAGTCCTACGCCGCCCAGATGATGGTGAATCTGGTCGACCCCTCTCCGGCTGCCAAGCGGTCCCAGCCACGGGACATCAAGGCCTGGTCGGTGCAGGCGTTCAACTCCTGGGCGCTGTGCCTGGACAACGTCTCCGATGTCCCGTCCTGGCTGTCCGACACCCTGTGCAAGGGCGTCACCGGTGACGGCATCGTGGACCGCGCCCTCTACAGCGACGACGACGTGGTGGTCCTCACCTTCCGCCGAGTGCTGGCGATGACCACCATCGACGCCGGTGCGCTGGCCGGCGACCTGGCCGAACGGATGATGCTGCTGGACCTCCAGCCCATCCCCGACGACCAACGCCGCGAAGAAGAGGAGATGGACGCCGCCTACGCCGCCGCCCGTCCCGCGGTCATCGGCAGTCTGCTGGACCTGCTCGCTTCCGTCCTGCGGGAACTCCCGAACGTGACGCTGGGCAGAAAGCCGCGCATGGCGGACTTCGCCCGCGTGCTGGCCGCCGTCGACCGCGTCAAAGGCTGGTCCACCTTCGCCGACTTCACCGAGGCCGCCGACAGCGTCAACGCCGATGCCCTGGAAGGCGACCCCTTCGGCTCCGCGCTGGTGGCCTGGCTGGACACCCACGGCCCCTGGTGCGGCACGGCAGCCCAGCTCATGGACGTCATCCCGCCGCCCGACGGCTACCACCCGAAGTGGCCCAAGGACGCCACCCGGGCCAGCGGCCGGCTCAAGCGGATCGCGCCCCTGCTGCGCTCCATCGGGATCGCCTACGACGACACCCAGCGCACCCCCGACCGCGCCCGCCAGCGGCTCATCCGCCTCACCCCATCAGAAATGCAGTGCAGGACAGCGTCCGCAGTGTCCGCAGCGTCCGCAACCTCCGCTGACCTGCACGAACCTGCGGACACTAGCGCGGACACTGCACCCGTCGCAGCGTCCGCACAGCGTCCGCAAGACGATCATGCGGACGCTGCCGGCTCGTCTGCGGACGCTACGAACCCCTCAGCGTCCGCAACAGCGTCCGCACCCGACACCGCCCCTGACCTGCACTCCCACAAGATCCCGGACGCTGCGGACGCTGCGGACGCTGCAATGCACCGCACTTCTAATCCGGGCCTTCGCTGCCCAGCCTGCGGACAGCCCATGGACCCTGCTCTGACCGCAGCTGGCCATCTCACGCACCCCGACTGCTGACGGCAGTCCAGCAGCATCCGCAATTTATCAACGCTTTTGTGCTTCGGCCACGTTGCGAAGGATCCGTTAACGCGGGCTGAATGCAATTCACGTTGATCGCGATCAAAACAGAAGAGAGGACGGCGGCATGAGTGGCCGCGTACCGGACGAGAAGCTGACCATCAAAGAAGTTCTCGCAGATCTCAAGGTCGCCCCGGCAACCTTCTACCGGTGGCGTCAACTCGGTAAGGCGCCCCGATCGATCAAGCTGCCCAACGGAGACGTCCGCATTCGTCGATCAGAGTATGAGCGCTGGCTTGCGGAGCGGGAGGATGCTGCGTGAGCACCGGGAACAACATCCCGGCCGGACGCTCCCATGGGTCGGCCCGGCCGGGCTTCTCCTTCGACGTCAAGCTCTGGAAAGTGTCGAAGACAGGGCGCAAGTCGCGCCCATACCGGCTCCGGTGGGTGGTCGCCGGGCGGGTGCACGGAGACACGTTCACCACGTCCGCCCTCGCGGAGAGTCGGCGGTCTGAGCTGTGGCAAGCCATGAATCGGCGCGGTGAGGCCTTCGAGATCGAATCGGGTCTGCCTGAGTCCGAGGTGCGCGTTGCGGCGGAGGCAGCCGAAGCAGTACAACTCGACCCGCCGGTGCGGTGGTTCGAGTTCTGTCGGAAGTATGTAGTGGGGCGGTGGCGTACAGGTGCGGCCAAGACCCGTGAGGGCATGGCGGACGGCCTTGCGGCCGTGACGCTCGCCATGGTCAAGCGTGGGGATGGCGTTCCTGACGACGAGACGCTTCGACTGGCCTTCAGGTGGGGGGTCGTGCCCGCGAACGCGGGGGAGGAACCGCCGGCTGAACTCAAGGCCGCATATGACTGGGTCACGATGGCTGACCTGCCGTTGGGTGAGCTGGCCGACCCCGAGGTCTTCGAAGACGTGCTGTACCGCCTCAGCTACAAGCTGGACGGCACTCCAGCCGCGGGAGACACGTACAAGCGGCGGCGCCGCGCCCTGAACACCGCCCTCGAACACGCCGTGGTGGCAGGGGATCTCCGGGAGAACCCGCTTCTGCGTACCCGCCGGAAGCACGTCGGTTCTAACGACGTGGTGGACCGCCGCGTCTTGGTGAACGCCGTGCAGGCGCGGCAGTTGCTTACAGCCGTCTCCTACGTCGGCTCGTGGGATCGCTGCCGTGGGCGGCGCCTGGTGGCCTTCTACGCGGTGCTGTATTACGCGGGGCTCCGGCCCGCTGAGGCGGTCGGGCTACGACTGTCAGACTGCCACTTGCCCGAATCGGGTTGGGGCACGCTGACACTGCGGGAGACACGCCCCGTCTCCGGCAAACAGTGGACTGACTCCGGCGAGCGGCACGACCGCCGCGGCCTCAAGGCGCGGGAAGCATCCGCCGATCGGCCCGTGCCTATCCCGCCAGTCCTGGTCACCATCCTTCAAGGGCACCTGAAGGAGTTCGGGACGGCCAAGGAAGGACGCGTGTTCGGCAACGAGCGCGGGGGAGTGGTCGGCTCGTCTACATACTGGCGGGTGTGGGAGGAAGCGCGGGAGTACGCGCTACCCCACGAACGGATCGACTCGCCGTTGGCTGGACGCCCGTACGACCTACGCCACGCCTGCATCACACGATGGCTGAACGCCGGGGTACCTATTGCTGAGGTGGCGCGCCGCGTCGGCAACTCACCCGAGGTGATCCACCGCCGCTACCACGGCTGTATCGACGGTCATGAAGAAGCGGCGAACGCAAAAATCACAAAGGCGCTAGAAGAAGAGGGCGACTGACTAGCTCGCGACGGCGGCCGTCCGGGAATACCGGACGGCCGCCGTCGCAATTCATTACGCTCTATGCTCGTCAGACTCAGACTCAGACTCAGACTCAGGAATCAGTGCAACGGGAACATCCGGAGCATCCAGAGGAACGTCCTCTGGAGCCCCGAGCACGATGAGTTCGCCGCTCGGTCCCTGCATCCCCAAGAAGAGGTACTCGGTGACAGTGCGGCCACCGCTTCGGGTAAGCCTTCGACGTTCTTCGACTACAAGGTGAACCTCGTCACCCAGGGCCCAGGGTACTTCGGTGATCTGGCCGGGCTCGAACTTCACCGTGACTGCTGAGCTGGCCGGCGGTTTGATTACCGCCACGCCTGAAAGCTTCATTTCTGTAACGCGGCCGAAGACTCGACGCTGAATGCGCGTAAAGGCTTCTTGGTGTGTTTTTCGCAGCTCCCGCACATATTGTTTCCCGGTTTCGGTCAGAGCGGAGCTGCTTACCGAGCCGTCATGCGAGAACCAGCGCAATTGTACCGCCAGGTCAAAGCGGTCAAGGGCGCTGACCAGGCGTGACAGGCTTGAGAGCATCGGTGTCCACTCGGACACATCTTGACGTGCTTCTACGGTCTTGACAGCGTCAAACAGCACGTTAATTGCTTGTCCGATGCTTTCAGTGGAATCAGTCTCGACTGTCGACGTATTGCCGTCATCGACGTCGGTTGGGCGTGTGGTGGGGCGAACATGGAGCACAGTGCTTCCGGACGACACGCCGATAAGCTCCAGCTCGATGTCCTCATCGGTGGAAGCTGTGACCCCATCCTGCAAGGGTTTTAGCAAGGCATTTCCGACAGAGAATCTAAGCCCCCCGCTGCCAGCCTCTTCCCCTGTAAGTCGGATTGTGAGTTCTTCGTGGAATTGGGCGTCTGGATTCCATCTGCGTACGGAGGAGAGCCATTCGGCTCGCTGCTCCGAGTCGACCGCGTCCTCGTCTTGCTCCGAGGCGTCTTCGTTTGCGAGCCACTCGTCCAGCTCGGCGCGATGGCTCTCCAAGACGCGCCGTCGCCAACCTGTGGTCACAGCGTCACCTCCAAGTAGCCGCGCCTCGGTTCTGCGCTCTCCAGCGTAGGTGCATCCTTCTCGCCGACTGGCCTGCAACGCTGCCACCAGTCATCCCATGCGCCCCGTTGGCGCAGGTACTCCAACTCTGTGTGCTCAAGCTCTCCGAGTTGGAAGACGGAACGGATCGGACGGTAGCGGACTTCTAGGGCCGAGAGAAAGTAGTCCTTCTCAGTGTGTATCCGTGTGAACGCCCTCGTCATCCACCCGGCCTTCGGTTTGCCCTTAATTGTCTGAGCTGCTGTGTCGTTCACGAAGACCGTGAGGTCGGCGTTACGCGGGTTGACACGCGAACTGACAAAGCTCCCGCCGAGCCACACACGATGGATCAGCGGCTCCCCGTTGAGGATGTCTCCGAAGTGTTCTTCCAGGTGGAAGAAACGGGCCATGTAGGCCTCGAAGCCGTCCCAGATTTGATTCCGCGTGGTTGATTCGCCGAAACGCTCATGGGCGACGAGCAGTGCATGAGCCTCGTCGGCGTCGACCTGGTACCTGCCGGGCCTGAGGTAGTAGTCCTGCCCGTTTGCCTGAACAGTGAAGTCGAGCACCGGCACCCCCCTGTGTCCCAACCGGTTTTGGGACCGTACACGAAGGGTCTGACACCCGGTAGGGCCGGCGGCGGGGGTGACGCGCCACTGTGTCGGGGGTGTGTCGTGAACACTGAGAGACAACAAGAGAGGGCGAGAGTCAGTGAGACTGACTCCCGCCCTCTTCTGTCGGCATCCGCCCTGGTCAGCGCTTGATTTCTGCTGATCCTGGGCGAGTGCCCCCGGCAGGATTCGAACCTGCGCACACGGCTCCGGAGGCCGTTGCTCTATCCCCTGAGCTACGGGGGCGTGTCGGGCGCTGTGCTGTTTGCTTGCGGCGACGGATAGAACCCTAGCAGGTCTTTCGAGGTGATCAGGAACGCGTTTCCCGGGGTGGGTCGGGGGTGGGTCCCTCGCAGGGGTTGGAAGTGGGGAAAACCCGGACGCGGTGGCCGGTCCGGACCTACTCTCGACTTGTGCCAGGCGCGTCGGGTCGGGTGCTTGTTGTCGACGACAACAAGGTCATCCGGCAGCTGATCAGGGTCAACCTCGAGCTGGAGGGGCTTGAGGTCGTGACCGCGGCCGATGGTGCCGAGTGTCTGGATGTGGTGCATCAGGTGCGGCCCGATGTCGTGACGCTCGATGTCGTCATGCCTCGGCTGGACGGGCTCAGGACCGCCGCTCGGCTCCGCGCCGATCCCCGAACGCATGATCTTCCCCTCGCCATCATCAGCGCTTGTACGCAGTACGAGGTGGAGACCGGTCTCGACGTCGGCGTCGATGCCTTCCTCGCCAAGCCTTTCGAACCCTCGGAACTCGTTCGGCTCGTCAAGCACTTGATCGAGCGCAGGCCCGGGGGCAGGGATGGGGAGAGTGAAGAGGGTGACGAAGATGACGGTGAGAGTGAAGGGGAGGGTGGGCCTGAAGGTGGCGGGGTGATCGATGGCGCTACCGATGGGGTGGCCGAGGTGACCGAGGTGACCGAGGTGACCGACGGGGTCCCCTTCGGCGGGTAGCCGACCCTCCGTCTGTCTCCTTCGTCGGGTAGCCGACCCTCCGTCTGTCTCCCTCGTCGGGTAGCCCGGTCCCCCATGCGCCCCCTTCGGCGAGTAGCCGGCCGGCCTTCGGCGACCCACACTCACCCGGCCTTCCGCTCGACACCAGCCACCGCCTTCACTCACCACCTCGCTCACCACCTCGCTCACCAGCTACAGCCAACCCCTCACCCACACCCCTCACCCACCGCCTACAGCCACACCCTTCACCCACCACCTCACTCACCGCCTACAGCCACACCCCTCACCCACCACCTCAGACAGCCCACCCTCAGACGGCCCACCCTCAGCCGCCGCCCCTCACCCCCCGCCCCCCACCTTGAGCCGCCCTCAGCCGGCCTCCTCAACCCCGAACCCGCTCCCCCCCGCATCCCCCCACATCCCCTTCCCCCGACACCCCCTCCCGCCCCGAAATAAACCACTTCACATACCCACCCCCCACCTCCCCTACGCTTGTCCCGTGACCCCCGTCGAGCTCTCCCGCACCGTGCTGCACGCAGTGCGTCGTGCCGTCGAGACGGGGGAGCTGAGTGTGAGCGTGCCGGAGCGGGTCGTGGTGACCGAGCCGGGGGCCGGGGGATGCGGGGACTTCGCCACCAATGTCGCTCTGCAGCTCGCGCGCCCGGCCGGGCGGGCGCCGCGGCAGGTTGCCGAGATTCTGCGGGCGTATCTCGTCGGTGCCGAGGGGATCCAGGACGTCGTTGTCACCGGGCCGGGGTTTCTCAACATCAGCCTCGGGGAGCGGGCCGACCTCGTGGCCGGGGTCGTGACGGAGATCCTCGAGCGTGGTGGCGCCTATGGGCACAGTGAGGTCCTCGCCGGCCAGGTCGTCGTGCTGCGTGTGCCGTACGAGGCCCGGGCCGAGGCCGTCGCCGATGCGGTCGTACGGATTGTCGCGACCCAGGGCGGGCGAGGTGAGGTCGAGCACGGGGAGCCCGTGAATCTGCGGCCGGTTCCGGCGCCGGAGGATCCCGCGCCGCTCGGGGCCGATGCCGCACGGTGGGCCCTGCTCCATCCCGCGCCGCACGACCGGCCCCGGATCACCGCCGATCATCTGATGCAGCGGGAGAGCAATCCGTTGTTCCGGGTGCGGTATGCGCACGCCCGTGTCCGGGCCGTCTGCCGCAACGCCGGTCGCCTCGGGTTCGGTGCCGAACCCGGACCCGTGGAAGCCCGCGGTGTCGTCACCGCCCTGTCCGAACACCCCCGTATCCTCACCGCGGCCGCCACCCATCGCGCCCCGGACCGGCTTGCCCGGCATCTCGTCACCGTCGCCGATGCCGTCCTGCCTTTTCTGCCGACCGTGCTTCCGCGCGGCGAGGAGAAACCCTCGGCCGCCCACCGTGCCCGGCTCGCCCTCGCCGAAGCCGCCGGGACGGTGCTGGCCGGTGGCCTGACCCTGCTCGGCATCGACGCACCCGAACACCTCTGAGGGCCGGAGAACGAACACATGAGCCCCGGAGAGAGACAGAGAGTCTGAGAGCCAACGTCATGAGCCGTTCCGCCCATCCTGCCGGGCCCCGTCACGCCGATGTCCTGCCCGAGGGGCACTACTCCGCCCCGCCCACCGACCTCAACGCCCTCGACCCCAAGGTGTGGGCCCAGACCGTAAGCCGGAACGGGGACGGTGTCCTCACGGTCGGCGGGATTCCCGCGACCCGGCTCGCCGAGGAATTCGGTACGCCCGCCTACATCCTCGACGAGGCCGACTTCCGGTCCCGGGCGCGTGCCTGGCGCACCGCCTTCGGTGCCGACGCCGACGTGTTCTACGCCGGCAAGGCCTTCCTGTCCCGTGCCGTCGTGCGCTGGCTGAACGAGGAGGGCCTCAATCTCGACGTCTGCTCCGGTGGGGAGCTGGCCACGGCCCTCTCCGCCGGTATGCCCGCCGAGCGCATCGCCTTCCACGGCAACAACAAGTCCGTCGAGGAGATCACCCGGGCCATCGAGGCCGGCGTCGGGCGGATCGTCCTCGACTCCTTCCAGGAGATCGTGCGCGTCGCCCACATCGCGCAGTCCCTCGGCAAGCGGCAGAAGGTCCAGATCCGGATCACCGTCGGGGTCGAGGCGCACACCCATGAGTTCATCGCGACCGCCCATGAGGACCAGAAGTTCGGGATTCCGCTCGCCGGTGGGCAGGCCGCCGAGGCCGTGCGGCGGGCGCTGCAGCTCGATGGCCTCGAGCTGATCGGTATCCACTCCCACATCGGGTCGCAGATCTTCGACATGTCCGGGTTCGAGGTCGCCGCGCATCGTGTGGTCGGGCTGCTGAAGGACATCCGGGACGAGCACGGGGTCGAGCTGCCCGAGATCGACCTCGGGGGCGGGCTCGGCATCGCCTACACCAGTGACGACGATCCGCGTGAGCCGCATGAGATCGCCAAGGCGCTCACCGAGATCGTCACGCGTGAGTGCGAGGGCGCACGGCTGCGGACTCCGCGGATCTCCGTCGAGCCGGGGCGCGCCATCGTCGGCCCGACGGCATTCACGTTGTACGAGGTCGGTACGGTCAAGCCGCTCGACGGGCTGCGGACGTACGTCTCCGTCGACGGCGGCATGTCCGACAACATCCGCACCGCGTTGTACGACGCCGAGTACACCGTCGCCCTCGTCTCGCGCTCCAGTGACGCCGAGCCCATGCTCGCCCGCGTCGTCGGCAAGCACTGCGAGAGCGGGGACATCGTGGTCAAGGACGCGTTCCTGCCCGCCGACCTGGCGCCGGGCGACCTCGTCGCCGTGCCCGCCACCGGCGCCTACTGCCGGTCCATGGCCAGCAACTACAACCATGTGCTCCGGCCGCCCGTCGTCGCCGTGAACGACGGCGAGACCCGGGTCATCGTCCGGCGCGAGACGGAGGAGGACCTCCTGCGTCTCGATGTCGGGTGAGAAACAGCAGGAAACC
Organism: Streptomyces sp. NPDC101151; assembly: GCF_044768335.1. NCBI lineage: Bacteria > Bacillati > Actinomycetota > Actinomycetes > Kitasatosporales > Streptomycetaceae > Streptomyces > Streptomyces sp. NPDC101151. The sequence continues at coordinate 54,671 of NZ_JBIWPP010000019.1, forward strand.
GGGCCGAAAGATCTCCGGTCTTTCGGTCCCGCCAAAATGAAATAGACGTCTCACGATCCGGACGAAGGGTAGAAACTCCCGTCCGGTGAGTGAGACTGGTCCAACCGTAGACGGTAAGAGGAAACGAGGTCGGATGATGCGTACGCGTCCGCTGAAGGTGGCGCTGCTGGGCTGTGGAGTGGTCGGCTCAGAGGTGGCGCGCATCATGACGACGCACGCCGACGACCTCGCCGCCAGGATCGGGGCCCCGGTGGAGCTGGCCGGGGTCGCCGTGCGGCGGCCCGGCAAGGCCCGTGAGGGCATCCCCGCGGAACTCGTCACCACCGATGCCACCGCGCTCGTCAAACGCGGCGACATCGACGTCGTGGTGGAGGTCATCGGCGGGATCGAGCCCGCCCGGACCCTCATCACCACCGCCTTCGAGCACGGGGCGTCCGTCGTCTCCGCCAACAAGGCGCTGCTCGCCCAGGACGGGGCCGCCCTGCACGCCGCCGCCGAGGAGCATGGCAAGGACCTCTACTACGAGGCCGCCGTCGCCGGCGCCATCCCGCTGATCCGGCCGCTGCGCGAGTCCCTCGCCGGCGACAAGATCAACCGGGTGATGGGCATCGTCAACGGGACGACCAACTTCATTCTCGACAAGATGGACTCCACCGGGGCGGGCTATCAGGAGGCCCTCGACGAGGCCACCGCCCTCGGGTACGCGGAAGCCGACCCCACCGCCGACGTCGAGGGGTTCGACGCCGCCGCCAAGGCCGCCATCCTCGCCGGCATCGCCTTCCACACACGGGTGCGCCTGGACGACGTCTACCGCGAGGGCATGACCGAGGTCACCGCCGCCGACTTCCGCTCGGCCAAGGAGATGGGCTGCACCATCAAGCTGCTCGCCATCTGCGAGCGCTCGAAGGACGGGGCGTCCGTCACCGCGCGCGTGCATCCCGCGATGATTCCGCTGAGCCATCCGCTCGCCTCCGTGCGCGGCGCGTACAACGCCGTCTTCGTGGAGTCCGACGCGGCCGGACAGCTCATGTTCTACGGCCCCGGCGCCGGCGGTTCCCCGACCGCCTCCGCCGTGCTCGGCGACCTCGTCGCCGTCTGCCGCAACCGGCTCAACGGCGCAACGGGGCCCGGTGAGTCGGCGTATGCCGCCCTGCCCGTCTCATCCATGGGCGAGGTCGTCACCCGCTACCACATCAGTCTCGACGTCGCGGACAAACCGGGTGTACTCGCCCAGGTCGCCACCGTGTTCGCCGAGCACGGGGTGTCGATCGATACGGTTCGCCAGCAGGGCAAGGACGGCGAGGCCTCCCTCGTCGTCGTCACCCACCGCGCGTCCGACGCCTCCCTCACCGGGACCGTCGAGGCGCTGCGCAAGCTCGACACCGTGCGGGGTGTCGCCAGCATCATGCGGGTTGAAGGAGAGTAACCAGCAATGACCCACCAGTGGCGCGGAATCATCGAGGAGTACCGGGACAGGCTGCCGGTATCCGACACCACGCCGGTCGTGACGCTCCGCGAGGGCGGTACGCCCCTCGTGCCCGCGCAGGTGCTCTCCGAGCGCACGGGCTGTGAGGTTCACCTGAAGGTGGAGGGGGCCAACCCCACCGGCTCCTTCAAGGACCGCGGCATGACCATGGCCATCTCCAAGGCCAAGGAGGAGGGTGCGAAGGCGGTGATCTGCGCCTCCACCGGCAACACGTCCGCCTCCGCCGCCGCCTACGCCGTGCGTGCGGGCATGGTCTCCGCCGTCCTCGTGCCGCAGGGCAAGATCGCGCTCGGCAAGATGGGCCAGGCCCTCGTGCACGGCGCGAAGATCCTCCAGGTCGACGGCAACTTCGACGACTGCCTCACGCTCGCCCGCGCGCTGAGCGAGAACTACCCGGTGGCGCTGGTCAATTCGGTGAACCCGGTGCGCATCGAGGGCCAGAAGACCGCCGCCTTCGAGATCGTGGACATGCTCGGCGACGCGCCCGACATCCACGTCCTCCCGGTCGGCAACGCGGGCAACATCACCGCCTACTGGAGGGGCTACCGGGAGTACGCCGCCGACGGCATCTCCACGAAGACCCCCCGGATGTGGGGATTCCAGGCCTCCGGCAGCGCCCCGATCGTGCGCGGCGAGGTCGTCAAGGACCCCTCGACCATCGCCACCGCGATCCGCATCGGCAACCCCGCCTCCTGGCAGTACGCACTCGCCGCGCGGGACGAGTCCGGCGGTGCCATCGACGAGGTGACGGACCGTGAAATCCTGCGCGCCTACCGGCTGTTGGCCGCCCAGGAGGGCGTCTTCGTGGAGCCCGCCTCCGCCGCCTCCGTGGCGGGCCTGCTGAAGGCCGCCGAGCAGGGCAAGGTCGACCCGGGGCAGCGCATCGTGTGCACCGTCACCGGCAACGGTCTGAAGGACCCCGACTGGGCCGTCGCCGGCGCCCCGCAGCCGGTCACCGTCCCGGTCGACGCGACCACCGCCGCCCAGCGCCTCGGCCTGGCCTGACCAGGGGCGATCCGTGGCAGGGTGCACAGGGGGCTGCCGACACGCATCGTGCGCCTCCTGTGCGCCCTATGTCGCCACAGAACCTTCCTTCGATAGGCTGTACTGAACCCGCCTACCGCATATGCCCCCGCGTGTGGGCACGGGGCCGCGCCGTCTCCGCGACCCGACGGGTCTTCGTACGTCTTCGAGTGTCCATCGAACTCATCGCATGACATTCGATTCCATCGGATGTCATGCGACAGTCACGCAGCTCAAGGAGAGTCTTCGAGCGATGGCCGGTCCAGCGTTCCGCGCCGCCGCCGTACGGGTGCGCGTTCCCGCCACCAGCGCCAACCTCGGTCCGGGCTTCGACGCCCTGGGCCTCGCGCTGGGGCTGTACGACGACGTCGTCGTCCGGGTGGCCGACTCCGGGCTGCACATCGACATCGCGGGTGAGGGCAGTGAGACCCTGCCGCGGGACGAGAGTCACCTGCTCGTCCGCTCCCTGCGCACCGCCTTCGATCTGCTGGGCGGACAGCCCCGCGGCCTGGAAATCGTCTGTGCCAACCGCATTCCGCACGGCCGTGGCCTGGGCTCCTCGTCCGCCGCCATCTGCGCCGGCATCGTCGCCGCCCGCGCGGTGACCATAGGCGGCGAGGCCCGGCTCGACGACGCCGCGCTGCTGGAGCTGGCCACCGAGATCGAGGGCCACCCGGACAACGTGGCGGCCTGTCTCCTCGGCGGTTTCACCCTGTCCTGGATGGAGGCCGGCGCCGCCCGGGCGATCAGGATGGAGCCGAACGATTCCATCGTTCCGGTGGTTTTCGTGCCCGGAAAGCCGGTCCTGACCGAGACCGCGCGCGGTCTGCTCCCGCGCAGCGTGCCGCACGTCGACGCCGCCACCAACGCGGGCCGTGCGGCCCTGCTCGTCGAGGCCCTCACCCGGCGCCCCGAGCTGCTGCTGCCCGCCACCGAGGACCGTCTCCACCAGGAGTACCGCGCCCCCGCCATGCCGGAGAGCGCCGCGCTGGTGGAGCGGCTGCGGGCCGACGGGATCCCGGCCGTCATCTCGGGCGCCGGGCCCACCGTCATGGCCCTGGCCGACACCGACACCGCCGACAAGGTGGAGGCTCTGGCCGGCACCGAATGGGCCGCCAACCGGCTGAGCCTGGACGTACAGGGAGCGAGCGTGCTGCCGCTTGCGACCTGACACACGGTTGCCGGATTTGGAGAGGGGGAATGTTTGTTGGATCCGGTAGTGTTAACCTCAAGTCTGCACCCGACCCCACCATGGCGAGGTGCTTCGTGTCCCCGTCCGGGACAGACCTTCTTCCGGGAGCCTCCCAAGCCACTCCGTGTTCCGTGCGCCGTACCTGGGCAGTACGTCGCACGCGGGCACTGAGCAGGCCGCCGGGCACGCTTCGGAATCGGTGCTACCACGCCACGTGACACTGGATGCCACGGGTTCGCGGAAGCGCCATCACCAGCAAATCTCTCTTCCGCCGCTTTGGCGGACCACCGCCCCGGCACGGTTCTACAGAGACAGGACCGTCGCCGGACAGCACAACCGGTCGCCGAGCCAGACAGGCCGACGTCCGCTCCAGGGAAGGACCCTTCGTGAGCGACACCACCGATCTGATGGGCGCACGTGTCGAGGAGACCGCTGCCGCGCCCGCCACGGACGCCTCCGCGCCTGCCACCGGTGCCGGCTCCCGGCGGCGCCGCGGTACCGGCCTCGAGGGCATGGTGCTGGCCGAGCTGCAGCAGGTCGCCTCGGGCCTCGGAATCAGGGGCACGGCGCGTATGCGCAAGAGCCAGCTGATCGAGGTCATCAAGGAGGCCCAGGCCGGGGGAGGGGGCGCCGCCCCCAAGGCCGAGGCTGCCACCGAGACCAAGCCCAAGCGCCGGGCCACCTCGAAGGCCCGTACGACGGGCGAGGACGCCGCCGAGAAGAAGGCGGAGAAGGCCGTGGAGGCCCCCGCCGAGAAGGCCGTGGCCCAGCAGCAGATCGAGATCCCCGGCCAGCCCGCCAGCGACGACGCCCCGACCGAGCGCCGTCGTCGCCGCGCCACCGCCGAGGCGGGCAGCCCGTCCGCGAACGGCACCGAGACGGTTGCCGCCGAGGCGAAGAGCGAGCCCAAGGCCGAGACGCCCGCACAGCAGCAGGGCGAGGCCAAGGGCGACGCCGGTGACGGCGACGGCCGTGGCCGTCGCGACCGCCGTGAGCGCGGGCGTGACCGGGACCGCGACCGTGAGCGCGACCGTGACCGCCGTGGCAAGGGCGACGAGCAGCAGCAGGGCGGCCAGCAGCGCCAGCAGCCGGGCCAGCAGGGCGGCGGCCGTCAGGACCGCCAGGACCGTCAGGACCGCCAGGACGACGACGACTTCGAGGGCGGCCGCCGGGGCCGTCGCGGCCGCTACCGCGACCGCCGTGGCCGCCGTGGCCGCGACGAGATCGCCGAGCCGCAGCTGGCCGAGGACGACGTCCTGATCCCCGTCGCGGGCATCCTGGACATCCTCGACAACTACGCCTTCATCCGGACCTCCGGCTACCTGCCGGGCCCGAACGACGTGTACGTCTCCCTCGCCCAGGTCCGCAAGAACGGCCTGCGCAAGGGTGACCACGTCACCGGTGCGGTCCGCCAGCCGAAGGACGGCGAGCGCCGCGAGAAGTTCAACGCGCTGGTCCGCCTCGACTCCGTCAACGGCATGGCGCCCGAACACGGCCGCGGCCGCCCGGAGTTCAACAAGCTGACCCCGCTGTACCCGCAGGACCGGCTCCGTCTGGAGACGGACCCGGGCGTGCTGACCACCCGCATCATCGACCTCGTGTCGCCGATCGGTAAGGGCCAGCGCGGTCTGATCGTGGCCCCGCCGAAGACCGGCAAGACCATGATCATGCAGGCGATCGCCAACGCGATCACGCACAACAACCCCGAGTGCCACCTGATGGTCGTCCTGGTCGACGAGCGTCCGGAAGAGGTCACCGACATGCAGCGGTCGGTCAAGGGCGAGGTCATCTCCTCGACCTTCGACCGCCCGGCCGAGGACCACACCACGGTCGCCGAGCTCGCCATCGAGCGCGCGAAGCGTCTGGTGGAGCTGGGCCACGACGTCGTCGTGCTGCTCGACTCGATCACGCGTCTGGGCCGTGCGTACAACCTGGCCGCGCCGGCCTCCGGCCGCATCCTGTCCGGTGGTGTCGACTCCACCGCCCTGTACCCGCCGAAGCGCTTCTTCGGTGCGGCCCGCAACATCGAGGACGGCGGCTCGCTGACCATCCTCGCCACCGCCCTGGTGGACACCGGGTCCCGCATGGACGAGGTGATCTTCGAGGAGTTCAAGGGCACCGGCAACGCGGAGCTCAAGCTCGACCGGAAGCTCGCCGACAAGCGCATCTTCCCGGCGGTGGACGTCGACGCGTCCGGTACCCGTAAGGAAGAGATTCTGCTCGCCAGCGACGAGCTCGCCATCGTCTGGAAGCTGCGCCGGGTGCTGCACGCCCTCGACCAGCAGCAGGCGGTCGAGCTGCTCCTCGACAAGATGAAGCAGACGAAGTCGAACGCCGAGTTCCTGATGCAGATTCAGAAGACGACGCCGACTCCCGGTAACGGCGACTAGTCGCTCGGGACTGCGGTCCCGCGCCTCCAGGAACCAGGGCCGCCCCCCGTCAGCACGTGACGGGGGGCGGCCTTTTGGCGCTGCGAGGGAGAGAGCGCACAGGGAAGGCGGCCGGCGAGACCTTTGCCACAGGTGTCCAGGCCGGCAACGGTTTCCAGGGGTACGACCTGTTCGGCTGAAAACGCAGGTGAGCGGGGTTTCATCCGTTTCGACCGGCTACGCACTGTGCCCATCGCCGTACGCGATGGGCACAGTGCGTTGTGCAACCCTGTCCCGAGTTTCCCCGCCCGACCCGGCGGGGCGACGATGGTGCGGTGATGACCGCAGCCGACCCTGAACGCAGGGGGTAACCAACCGGACGAGATCTAGGAGTGACGTGTCCGCCGAGAGCACCCCGGACCCCGGCATACCGGACCCGGTCGAGATCGGCCCCGGCCGCCGATGCAAGGGCCGCCGCCGCAAGGCCCGCAGCACGCGCCACAAGGCCCTGCTCGCCACGGCCTGGACGGCCGCGGGCGTGGTCGTCCTCGGCGGTACCGGCGCCGGATGGGTCTACTTCAAGCTCAACGGCAACATCAAGAGCGTCGACATCAACCAGGCGCTCGGCGCCGACCGCCCGCACAAGGTCGACAACGGCTCCGAGAACATCCTGGTCCTCGGCTCGGACTCGCGTTCCGGCAGCAACAAGAAGATCGGCGGCGGCGCCGACGACGGCAGCGCCCGCTCCGACACGGCGATGATCGTCCACATCTACGAGGGCCACAAGAAGGCCAGCGTGGTCTCCGTGCCGCGCGACACCCTCATCGACCGCCCCGCGTGCACCGACACCAAGGGCGCCACGTATCCGGCCGCGTCCGACGTCATGTTCAACTCCGCCTACTCCACCGGCGGCGCGGCCTGCGCGGTGAAGACGGTCGAGTCCATCAGCGGTCTCCGCATGGACCACTATCTGGAGGTCGACTTCGCCGGCTTCCAGAAGCTCATCGACGACCTCGGCGGGGTCCCGGTCACCACGACCGAGAACATCGACGACCCGCAGAGCCATCTGAAGCTCAAGGCCGGCACCCACACCCTCGACGGCGAACAGTCCCTCGGACTGGTCCGCACCCGGCACGCCGTCGGCGACGGCTCCGACCTGGGCCGCATCCAGCTCCAGCAGGCCTTCGTGAAGGCGCTGATCGACCGGGTCGAGCACGTCGGCGTGCTCAGCAGCCCCAAGAAGCTGTACGACCTCGCGGTCACGGCCACCAAGACCGTCACCACCGACTCCGACCTCGGCTCGGTCAACGCCCTGGCGGACTTCGCGAACGGCCTCAAGGGCATCGGCTCGTCCCACATGAAGATGGTCACGATGCCGGTGCGGTACGACCCGTCCGACCTCAACCGCGTCCTGGTCGAGAAGCCGAAGGCCCAGCTGGTCTGGAAGGCCCTCAAGAACGACCGGCCGATCCCGTCCTCGGCCGTCAGCGGGACGGCGGCCGGCGGGGCCAAGGGTGTGGTGGCGCCCTGAGGGGCCCGGCCGCCACCCTCGGGGAATAGATGACCCCCGCCCCCGGTTTTGGGGGATGGCCCCAGTCCTGGCAGACTGGTACGTCGGCTCCGGTTCACGCATGCGCAGCCCGCGGGTGCGACCCGGCGCCCTCCCGAAATCTAGGAGACACCTTGAAGCGCGACATCCACCCCTCGTACGTCGAGACGCAGGTCAGCTGCACCTGTGGCGCGTCGTTCACCACCCGTAGCACCATCGAGTCCGGCACCATCCGGGCCGAGGTCTGCTCCGAGTGCCACCCGTTCTACACGGGCAAGCAGAAGATCCTCGACACCGGTGGCCGTGTGGCCCGCTTCGAGGCCCGCTTCGGCAAGGCTTCCGCCGGCTCCAAGAAGTAGCGAGCCCCATTTCGCCGGTCCACGGTCGCGCCCCCGCCGGGGTGTGCCCGGGACCGGCGTTTTTGGTCGCCCGCCAGCCCTCCCCCCGCAGTACAGGAGCCGAAAGATGTTCGAGGCCGTCGAGGAACTCGTCGCCGAGCACGCCGATCTGGAGAAGAAGCTCGCCGATCCGTCGGTCCACGCCGACCAGGCGAACGCGCGCAAGCTGAACAAGCGCTATGCCGAGCTGACCCCGATCGTCGCCACGTACCGCTCCTGGAAGCAGACCGGCGACGACATCGAGACCGCCCGCGAGTTCGCCGCGGACGACCCTGACTTCGCCGCAGAGGTCAAGGATCTCGAGAAGCAGCGCGAGGAGCTGACCGAGAAGCTGCGCCTCCTGCTGGTCCCGCGCGACCCGAGTGACGACAAGGACGTCATTCTGGAGATCAAGGCGGGTGCCGGCGGCGACGAGTCCGCGCTGTTCGCCGGTGACCTGCTGCGCATGTACCTGCGGTACGCCGAGCGGGTCGGCTGGAAGACCGAGATCATCGACGCCACCGAATCGGAGCTGGGCGGCTACAAGGACGTCCAGGTCGCGGTGAAGACCAAGGGCGGCCAGGGCGCCACCGAGCCCGGCCAGGGCGTGTGGGCCCGGATGAAGTACGAGGGCGGCGTGCACCGCGTGCAGCGGGTGCCGGCCACCGAGTCGCAGGGCCGTATCCACACCTCCGCGGCCGGTGTGCTGGTCACGCCGGAGGCCGAGGAGGTCGACGTCGAGATCAACCCGAACGACCTGAGGATCGACGTGTACCGGTCCTCCGGTCCCGGTGGCCAGTCCGTCAACACCACCGACTCCGCGGTGCGCATCACGCACATCCCGACCGGAGTCGTCGCCTCCTGCCAGAACGAGAAGAGCCAGCTGCAGAACAAGGAGCAGGCGCTGCGTATCCTGCGCTCCAGGCTGCTTGCGGCGGCGCAGGAGGAGGCCGAGCGGGAGGCCGCCGACGCCCGCCGCAGCCAGGTCCGCACCGTCGACCGCTCCGAGAAGATCCGCACCTACAACTTCCCGGAGAACCGAATTTCGGACCACCGGGTCGGCTTCAAGGCGTACAACCTGGACCAGGTCCTGGACGGCGAACTCGACGCGGTGATCCAGGCCTGCGTCGACGCGGACTCGGCGGCGAAGCTGGCGGCCGCGTAAAAGGCACGTACGAGTTACCACGGAGGACTTGCGTGAACCTGCTGCTCGCGGAGGTGGCCCAGGCCACCCAGCGGCTGGCCGACGCCGGCGTGCCCTCGCCGCGCAACGACGCGGAGGAGCTCGCCGCGTTCGTGCACGGCGTGAAGCGGGGCGCGCTGCACTCCGTGAAGGACTCCGACTTCGACGCCCGCTACTGGGAGGTCATCGCCCGGCGTGAACAGCGCGAGCCGCTGCAGCACATCACCGGGCGGGCCTACTTCCGGTACCTGGAACTCCAGGTCGGCCCGGGCGTCTTCGTGCCACGGCCGGAGACCGAGTCCGTGGTCGGCTGGGCCATAGACGCCGTGCGCGCCATGGACGTCGTCGAGCCCTGCATCGTCGATCTGTGCACCGGCTCCGGCGCCATCGCGCTCGCCCTCGCTCAGGAGGTCCCGCGCTCGCGCGTGCACGCCGTGGAGCTGTCCGACGACGCCCTGGTGTGGACCCGCAAGAACGTGGCGGGGTCCCGGGTCGACCTGCGTCAGGGCAACGCCCTGGAGGCCTTCCCCGACCTCGACGGCCAGGTCGACCTGGTCATCTCCAACCCGCCGTACATCCCGCTCACCGAATGGGAGTACGTCGCCCCGGAGGCCCGCGACTACGACCCGGAGATGGCGTTGTTCTCCGGTGAGGACGGCCTCGACCTGATCCGGGGCATCGAGCGCACCGCACACCGGCTGCTGCGCCCCGGCGGGGTCGTCGTCATCGAGCACGCCGACACCCAGGGCGGTCAGGTGCCGTGGATCTTCACCGAGGAGCGGGGCTGGGCCGACGCGGCCGACCATCCGGACCTCAACAACCGCCCCCGGTTCGCGACGGCCCGCAAGGCGCTGCCGTGAGCATCCCGACGACTTCCAGCCCGCAGTACGTGTACGAGGAGGCCCGCTAGACATGGCACGGCGATACGACACCAACGACGCGACCGACCGTGTGACGGGTCTGCGCGAGGCCTCCTCCGCCGTCCGCCGGGGCGAGCTGGTGGTGCTGCCGACCGACACGGTGTACGGCATCGGCGCCGACGCGTTCTCCTCGGAGGCCGTCGCCGACCTGCTCGCCGCCAAGGGCCGGGGCCGCAATATGCCCACCCCTGTGCTCATCGGCTCCCCGAACACCCTGCACGGCCTTGTCACGGACTTCTCGGAGCTGGCCTGGGAACTCGTCGACGCGTTCTGGCCCGGCGCCCTCACGCTGGTCGCCCGGCACCAGCCCTCCCTGCAGTGGGACCTCGGCGACACCCGCGGCACGGTCGCCGTCCGCATGCCGCTGCACCCGGTCGCCATCGAGCTGCTCACCGAGGTCGGCCCCATGGCCGTGTCCTCCGCGAACCTCACCGGCCACCCGGCGCCGGAGAACTGCGACGCCGCCCAGGAGATGCTCGGCGACTCCGTCTCCGTCTACCTCGACGGCGGCCCCACCCCCGGCAATGTGCCGTCGTCCATCGTGGACGTCTCCGGCGCGGTGCCGGTGCTGCTGCGCGAGGGCGCGATCTCCCCGGACGAGCTGCGGAAGGTCGTACCCGACCTCGAGGTGGCGAATTGACGGCCCCTGAGGCGGGGCGTGGCATAGGCAACGGGGACCGTGAGGCGGAACGGACGACGACGTTCGGGTTTCCGCGCGACAGCTTCCGCATCCTCCACGTCAGTACCGGCAACGTGTGCCGCTCACCCATCACCGAGCGGCTGACCCGCCATTTCGTGGCGGAGCGGCTCGGCGTGCTCGGCGGCGGGCTGATCGTGGAGAGCGCGGGCACCTGGGGCCACGAGGGTGCGCCCATGGAGGCCAACGCGGAGGCCGTGCTGGCCGAGTTCGGCGCGGACACCTCCGGCTTCGTCGGCCGGGAACTGCTGGACGAGCACGTCATCATGGCCGATCTCGTCCTGACGGCCACCCGCGACCACCGCGCCCAGGTCATCTCCATGGGCCACTCGGCAGGGCTGCGCACCTTCACCCTGAAGGAGTTCACCCGCCTGGTGCGCGCCATAGACCCGGCCACGCTGCCGCCCCTGGAGGACGGCGTGGTCGCGCGGGCGCGAGCCCTGGTGCGTGCGGCCGCCGCTCTACGCGGGTGGCTGCTCGCGCCCACGGCGGAGGCGGACGAGGTGTTCGACCCCTACGGGGCGCCCTTGCCGTTCTTCCGTTCCATCGGGGACGAGATACATGAGGCATTGGACCCGGTGGTGACTGCGCTGACCGGTGTACCGACCCGCATGTAAACGGACGTAAACGGACGCAACGGTCGCGCGGCCCCCCGACCCCGGGCCTACATTGGACCTACGTCACCGTCGACCGCCCGGAGCCCGTCATGTCGGTCACACCCGCTCTCGAGACCGATGTCCTGCGGCGGCAGGACCTGGAGCTGGCCGAGATCCTGCAGGGGGAGCTGGAGCGGCAGTCGACGACGCTCCAGCTGATCGCAGCCGAGAACTTCACCTCACCCGCCGTGCTGGCCGCCCTCGGCTCGGCCCTCGCCAACAAGTACGCCGAGGGATATCCCGGCGCCCGGCACCACGGCGGCTGCGAGCTGGTCGACGTCGCCGAACGCCTCGCGGTCGACCGGGCCAAGGCGCTCTTCGGCGCCGAACACGCCAACGTCCAGTCGCACTCGGGCTCCTCGGCCGTCCTGGCCGCCTACGCCGCGCTGCTGCGCCCCGGCGACACCGTCCTCGCCCTCGGGCTGCCCTACGGCGGCCATCTCACCCACGGCTCGCCCGCGAACTTCTCCGGCCGCTGGTTCGACTTCGTCGGGTACGGCGTCGACGCCGAGACCGGGCTCGTCGACCACGACCAGGTACGCCACCTGGCCCGCAACCACCGGCCCAAGGCCATCGTGTGCGGCTCGATCGCCTACCCCCGCCACCTCGACTACGGCTTCTTCCGCGAGGTCGCCGACGAGGTCGGGGCGTATCTGATCGCGGACGCCGCGCACCCGATCGGCCTGGTCGCCGGGGGAGCGGCGCCCAACCCGGTGCCGTACGCCGACATCGTGTGCGCCACCACCCACAAGGTGCTGCGCGGCCCGCGCGGCGGAATGATCCTGTGCGGCGGCGAGCTGGCCGAGCGCGTCGACCGGGCGGTGTTCCCCTTCACCCAGGGCGGCGCCCAGATGCACACGATCGCCGCCAAGGCCGTCGCGTTCGGCGAGGCGGCAACACCGGCGTTCGCCGTGTACGCCCATCAGGTGGTCGCCAACGCGCGGGTTCTCGCGGGTCACCTGGCCGCCGAGGGTCTCGCGGTCACCACCGGCGGCACGGACACCCATCTGATCACCGCCGACCCGGCCCCGCTCGGCGTGGACGGGCGCACCGCACGCGGCCGGCTGGCCGCCTCCGGGATCGTCCTCGACTGCTGTGCCCTGCCTCACGGCGACGGCCGCGGGCTGCGCCTGGGCACGGCCGCGGTGACCACACAGGGCATGGGGGAGCCGGAGATGGTCCGGATCGCCGCGCTGCTGGCGGCCGTCCTGCGGGGCGCGAAGGAACCGGCCGGGGTGCGGGAGGAGGTGCGCGAACTCACCGGCGGATTTCCGCCGTATCCCCGTTGAGCGGGGGTAGACGCAGATCGGTACACCCTGGTGCACACCGCCGTGCACAGCCACACGTGCAACCATCGTCGCTACCCGGCAGTCCTCATCCATATGCGTCCGTCGCTAGGGTGGGGGGCTGTGATGGCCAGCGAGACCTGTGGGGAAGCCTGTGCGTGAATACCTGCTGACGCTCTGCATCACGGCCGCGGTGACGTATCTGCTGACAGGGCCGGTACGGAAGTTCGCGATCGTGGCGGGAGCCATGCCGGAGATCCGGGCGCGCGACGTGCACCGGGAGCCCACTCCGCGCCTCGGCGGTATCGCCATGTTCTTCGGCCTGTGCGCGGGCCTGCTGGTCGCGGACCACCTCAACAACCTCAACGAGGTCTTCGCGAAGTCGAACGAGCCGAGAGCGCTGCTCTCCGGGGCCGCCCTGATCTGGCTGATCGGCGTCCTGGACGACAAGTTCGAGATCGACGCGCTGATCAAGCTGGGCGGCCAGATGATCGCCGCGGGCGTCATGGTCATGCAGGGTCTGACGATCCTGTGGCTGCCCATCCCGTTCGTCGGCAACGTGGCGCTGACCCAGTGGCAGGGCACCCTGCTGACGGTCGCGCTCGTGGTCATCACGATCAACGCGGTGAACTTCGTGGACGGCCTCGACGGCCTCGCGGCCGGCATGGTGTGCATCGCGGCGGCGGCGTTCTTCCTGTACGCGTACCGGATCTGGTACTCGTACGGCATCGAGGCGGCCGCTCCGGCGACGCTCTTCTCGGCGATCCTGATGGGCATGTGCCTGGGCTTCCTGCCGCACAACATGCACCCGGCGCGGATCTTCATGGGCGACTCGGGCTCGATGCTGATCGGCCTGGTGCTGGCGGCGGGTGCGATCTCCATCACGGGGCAGGTCGACCCGGACGCGCTGGCCCTCTTCACGGGTTCGGAGAAGGCCGCGGTCCACCAGACGGTCCCGGTCTACATCCCGCTCCTGCTGCCGCTGACGATCATCGCCGTACCGGCGGCGGACCTGGTCCTGGCGATCGTCCGCCGGACCTGGCGCGGCCAGTCCCCGTTCGCCGCGGACCGCGGCCATCTGCACCACCGTCTGCTGGAGATCGGCCACTCGCACAGCCGGGCCGTGCTGATCATGTACTTCTGGTCGGCCCTGATCGCCTTCGGGGCACTGGCGTACTCCGTCAACTCCGCCTCGATGTGGATCGTGCTCGGCGTGGTCTTCCTGAGCGCGGTGGGCCTGGTGCTCCTGCTGCTGCCGCGCTTCACGCCGCGCACCCCCGTCTGGGCGGAGCGGTTCGTACCGCCGCGCTACAGGCGCCGGTCCGCGCAGGCCGAAGCGGCGTCGACCCCGGCCGGTGCCGCCGCCGACGGGGCCGCTGCCCCTTCCGCTGCCGCGCGCGAGCTGACCGCGCACGGCAGCACAGCGCTGTCGGAGCTTTCGCCTGGCTCCTCGCGCTTCCGTACCCAGCAGAAGGAACGGGCGTAGCGGCTGGTCGGGCTCAACGGGCCCAGGCCGCGCTCAGCGTGCCGCGGACCTCGCCCGGGGTGGCTCTGGCCGCCGGCGCCTCGCGCAGCGGGAGCGGGACGTTTCCGGCGCCCTGCGCGGCCTTGCCCAGGCGGCGCGGGGGGTCGTCGAGGGCCGGTTGAGCCCGGCACCCGCGCAGTTCGGCCGGACGCTCGGTCCGGCGGGCCGGACAGGGGTGGGCCGCCTGCCGGAACCGCGGGTGCCGAACAGCTCGGGCCCGGGTGCCTCCTCCAGCACCGCGAGCGCTCCGCCGAGCCCGGCGACACGGTCCAGCACGGCGGCCGCCTCGGTCTCCGGGGTTGCGGCGTGCCCCCGGTGGCCCTCGCGGGGGCTGGGATTCGTGTGGCGAGGAACTTGGTGCCGGCGGCCATGGTGAAGGCGATCCCGCGGGCGGGGTCCGCCCCGGCGCGGGCGAGGTGGCGTCCGCCGACGCACAGAAACCGCCACCCGGGCGGCTCGGCCGGGCCGTACGCGAACACGTCCGCACGAAGAGCGGGACGACGACGGAGGGGCCGCCCTCGCCGAGCCGGACGGCCAGGGGCCCTCCGGGGTGACGACGCCCGACCGGCGACGAGCAGCCGGTCGTCGGGGGAGCCGGGGCGCAGTGCACGCACCACGTTCCGGTTCCGCTCCTGGCGTACGCGCAGGTCGCCGACCGTCGGCAGCCGCCCGGCAGGGGGCGGCGGGAGTGCCGGTGGAACCCCTCACTCGCCCCCCGGCAGCGCGTGGTCACCCACCCCGCACGGACGAGGCTCCCTCCCAACTGCCGGATCCCGGGCGGGTATTGTGCCGGGAGACGTGGCCCATCTGTGCATGTCGTGTGTGTGCAAGGACTGCTAGGGGGGTGGCGGGAATAGGGGGTTGTGGCGTGACAGGACCGCCCCGAAGCATGGTGATCAGTGACGGTGACCGACGGACCCTCGAGTCGGGTCACCTGTATTGCGAAAGGTTCTAGGGTGAGTGCCAACCGCGTTGACGGGAACCTGTGGATCCGCCGGTACCACCCGGCGCCGACCGCGGCCGTGAGGCTGGTCTGCCTGCCCCACGCCGGCGGCTCGGCCTCCTACTTCTTCTCCGTCTCCAAGGAGTTGTCGCCGGACTTCGACGTACTGGCCGTGCAGTACCCCGGCCGGCAGGACCGGCGGGGCGAGCGGTGCATCGACTCGATCGCCGAGCTGGCGGACGAGGTGACGGCCGAGCTGCTGCCGGAGACCGACCTGCCGCTGGTGCTGTTCGGCCACAGCATGGGCGCGACGCTCGCGTTCGAGGTGGCCCGGCGGCTGGAGCGGCGTGGCATCGTGCCGGTGGCGCTGTTCGCCTCGGGGCGGCGGGCGCCCTCGCACAACCGTGACGAAGGGGTGCACCGGGGCAGCGACGAAGAGATCATCGCCGAACTCAAGAAGCTGAGCGGCACACAGGCGGCGCTGCTCGGCGACGAGGAGATCCTGCGCATGGTGCTTCCGGCCATCCGCAGCGACTACAAGGCCGCCGAGACGTACCGCTATGTCGACGGTCCGCCGCTCAGCACGCCGATCCAGGCGCACTTCGGTGTGGACGATCCTCGGGTCAGCCGCGAGGAGGCGGCGGCCTGGGCCGATCACACGACCGGTCCCTTCCAGCTGCACAGCTACCCCGGCGGCCACTTCTACCTCAACGACGAGGCGCCGCGCCTCATCGAGGCCATCGCCAAGGTGGGCGCGTCGGTCGGCCCGTAACGGTCTCGGCCTCAACCTCCTCCGCGAGCCTCCGCCCCCTGCGCCGTAGCCCACGGCCCGCACGGGGTGGGGGCCCTGCCGAGCCACTCACATCACGCCCGGCCCGGGCACACACCTCGGCGGGGCCGGCGCCCGTCATCCCGCAGCCGACGCCTCCGATCCGGCCGATCGCCTGCGGCCGCAGCGGCGTACTCGGTTTCCGCGCCGTCGCCTCGGGCCCCGACGGCCTGCCCCGGGCCCATGGCCGGCTGGAGCGTTCCCTCATCGCCTTGTCGATGCCCTCGGCCGCAGCGAAGCCCGATTCGAACATCCTGACGGCCGACAGCGGCTACGGGATCGGGCGGGCGCCGCACCGGTTGCCGGCCGCCCGCCGGCCCGCACGGACCTCATAGGCCTGGACGCGGCCGTCGCCGACGCCCTCTGCAAGGAGTCCGGGGAGCCCGCCCACGCCGTCCTGCCGCTGCTCTCGCGCGGGGTCGACGGCGGTCCGCCGGCCGGAGAACGGGCCAGGACAGCCACCCGTGATGACGGTCTGTTGAGCGCGCCAAGGTAAGAGTCTGACTAGAGCATTGCCAAGTCGTGGGGGAACGAAGAGGTCCAATACCACACAAAAGGGCGCCCTTTCTGCACGAACGCGCGGCATCACTCTCATGTGTGACGGTCAGCACACCCTCCAGGTAAAGACCTCATCAAATAGTTTGTGATACGGTTCACGAGAACCCCCGGGATAGTCGGGCGGCCTCGATCAGTGGGCCGCTCGGATGAGGTGCGCCTCGCGATTCTCGGGCTAGGGTCGTCCCTCGACGACCGCACCATCCCCCACTCAGACTTCGCCGGAGGAGCTGCCGCCATGCAGTCCCACGACGTTCGAACGCTCCTGCACTGTTCACTGCCCACCGCCGCCGCCGGTGGCGTGGGAGTCGCAGTCAGTGCCGCCGTGGCCGGCGGCAAAGGTGCGCTTGGCGCCACCTTCGGCACTCTTCTTGTGGTGCTGTTCATGACCAGTGGTCTGGTGGTGCTGCAACGGACCGCTCGCGCGCTGCCCCATCTGTTCCAGATGATGGGCCTGCTGGTCTACACCACGCAGATCCTGCTGTTGATGGTCGTCCTGACCCTGCTGCGGAACACGTCCGCGTTCAACCCCAGGTGCTTCGCCCTCACCCTGCTCGCCGCCACCCTTGTCTGGATCGCGGCGCAGGTGCGTGCCCATATGAAGGCCAAAGTTCTGTACGTGGAGCCGGATTCCGCGCGGACGTCGTCGTGACCTGTAGGGCCGGTGTAAAGGGGCTCTCGCTCATTTGCTATGGTCTCGCCACAACTGCGGCAGAGCTGGCGTGGGCGGCAGCCGTGCCTGTGACGCCTCACGGCTCGGAGCCCAGACGCCGCCCCCAAATCCGTAAGTCCAGTCCAGTGCCGTTCCGCGGTCGCACACCGCGCCGACACATCGAGGTTGCCGTACCCATGCGCCACGCTGAAGGAGCTCGCGGTGAGTAACGCCAAGACGCTCGCCTTCGAGACAGATTGTCACATTTTCTCAGGGTGCGGTTTCCCGACCCCCGGACTGCACTCCTTCCTCTTCGAGCCGATGTTCACCGTCGGCGGCATCGAGTTCAACAAGCCGATGCTGCTGTCGCTGGTGAGCACGGTGGTCGTCATCGGTTTCTTCTGGGCCGCCTTCCGTAACCCGAAGCTGGTGCCGGGCAAGCTCCAGATGGTCGGTGAGGCCGGCTACGACTTCGTCCGGCGCGGCGTCGTCTACGAGACGATCGGCAAGCGCGAGGGCGAGAAGTACGTCCCGCTCATGGTCTCGCTGTTCTTCTTCATCTGGATCATGAACCTCTGGTCGATCATCCCGATCGCCCAGTTCCCGGCCACCGCGGTCATCGCCTTCCCGGCCGGGCTCGCGGCCCTGGTCTACATCCTCTGGATGAGCCTGACCTTCAAGCGCCACGGCTTCATCGGCGGCTTCAAGAACATCACGGGCTACGACAAGTCGCTCGGCCCGGTGTTCCCGATGGTCATGTTCTTCGAGTTCCTGTCGAACGTCTTCATCCGGCCGTTCACCCACGCGGTGCGACTCTTCGCCAACATGTTCGCCGGGCACGTGCTGCTGCTGATCTTCACCATCGGCACCTGGTACCTGCTCAACGGCATCGGCATCGCGTACTCGGCCGTCTCGTTCGTCATGGTTCTCGTGATGACGGTCTTCGAGCTGTTCATCCAGGCGCTCCAGGCTTACGTCTTCATCCTCCTGTCCTGCGCTTACATCCAGGGCGCGCTCGCCGAGCACCACTGAGCCACACCGAACCATCCCCCGTTACGTCCGGTGGCCAACCCCCACCGGCCCGTGAATATAGAAGGAAGAAACGGCATGTCCGCTCTCCAGACCCTCGCCGCGACCAACATCCAGGGCAACTTCGCCGCGATCGGCTACGGCCTGGCCGCCATCGGCCCGGGCATCGGCGTGGGTGTCATCTTCGGTAACGGTACGCAGGCCCTCGCCCGGCAGCCCGAGGCCGCCGGTCTGATCCGTCAGAACCAGATCCTGGGCTTCGTGCTCTGTGAGGCCCTGGCCCTGATCGGTCTGGTCATGGGCTTCGTCTACCCGGTTCCTTCCTGATCCGGTCCTGGCGGACGAGAAACTTCGACGGAAGGAACTGATGTGATCGCGCCCCTGGTACAGCTGGCGGCCGAGGAAGAGGCGCAGAACCCTCTCATCCCCGAGATCCCCGAGCTTGTCATCGGCCTGATCGCCTTCGCGATCGTCTTCTTCGTCCTGGGCAAGAAGCTCCTTCCGAACATCAACAAGGTTCTGGAGCAGCGTCGCGAGGCCATCGAGGGCGGTATCGAGCGGGCCGAGGCAGCGCAGACCGAGGCTCAGAGCGTTCTCGAGCAGTACAAGGCCCAGCTGGCCGAGGCCCGGCACGAGGCCGCGCGCCTGCGCCAGGAGGCTCAGGAGCAGGGCGCCACGCTCATCGCCGAGATGCGGGCCGAAGGCCAGCGGCAGCGCGAGGAGATCGTCGCCGCCGGTCACGCCCAGATCGACGCCGACCGCAAGACGGCCGCGTCCGCGCTGCGTCAGGACGTCGGCAAGCTGGCCACCGAACTGGCCGGCAAGCTCGTCGGTGAGTCCCTCGACGACCACGCCCGTCAGAGCCGTGTGATCGACCGCTTCCTCGACGAGCTCGAGGAGAAGGCCGAGGCCACGCGATGAACGGAGCGAGCCGCGAGGCCCTGGCGGCCGCACGTGAGCGTCTCGACGCGCTGACGGACTCCACGTCCGTGGATCCCGCGCAGCTCGCCGACGAGCTGGCGGCCGTCACCGCGCTGCTCGACCGCGAGGCCGGCCTGCGACGGGTCCTCACCGACCCGGCACAGCCCGGAGAGGCCAAGGCCGAACTGGTCCGACGCCTGATCGGCGCCCAGGTCAGCGGGGAGACCGCCGACCTGGTGTCCGGCACCGCCCGCGCCCGCTGGTCGCAGACCCGCGACCTGGTCGACGTGCTGGAGGAGCTGGCGAACGTCGCCGACCTCACCGCCGCGGAGAAGACGGGCACGCTGGACGACGTGGAGGACGAGCTGTTCCGGTTCGCCCGGATCGTCGCCTCCAACACCGAGCTGCGCGCGGCGCTGACCGACCGGGCCGCGAGCGCCTCGGCCAAGGTCGAGCTGCTGCACCGGCTCCTCGGCGGCCGGGCCAAGCCGGCCACCGAGCGTCTGGTGACGCGACTCGTCACCGCGCCGCGTGGACGTAGCCTGGAAGCGGGACTGGAGTCCCTGTCCAAGCTGGCCGCCGAGCGCAGGGACCGTCTGGTGGCGATCGTCACCTCGGCGGTGCCGCTGAGCGACGCGCAGAGGCAGCGCCTGGGCGACGCCCTGGCGAAGCTCTACGGCCGTCGGATGCACCTCAACCTGGACGTGGACCCCGACGTGATCGGCGGCATCCGGGTGCAGGTCGGTGACGAGGTCATCAACGGCTCCATCGCGGACCGGCTGGACGACGCCGCCCGCCGTATGGCGAGCTAGCAGCAACTCAAGAAGCAAGTAGTACCTAACGGCCCTGGTTGGGCCGTGCAGAGGATTCCTGGGGGTCGCCCCCAGACCCCCATAGAAACTTCGGGCCCAACAAGGAGAGCAGGGAACCCAGATGGCGGAGCTCACGATCCGGCCGGAGGAGATCCGGGACGCGCTGGAGAACTTTGTCCAGTCGTACAAGCCGGACGCGGCCTCGCGCGAGGAGGTCGGTACGGTCACCCTTGCCGGCGACGGCATCGCGAAGGTCGAGGGCCTGCCCTCGGCCATGGCCAACGAACTGCTGAAGTTCGAGGACGGCACCCTCGGCCTCGCCCTCAACCTCGAGGAGCGCGAGATCGGTGCCATCGTCCTCGGCGAGTTCAGCGGTATCGAGGAGGGTCAGCCGGTCACGCGCACCGGTGAGGTTCTCTCGGTCGCGGTCGGCGAGGGCTACCTCGGCCGTGTCGTCGACCCGCTCGGCAACCCGATCGACGGCCTCGGCGAGATCGAGACGTCCGGCCGCCGCGCCCTCGAGCTGCAGGCCCCCACGGTCATGCAGCGCAAGTCGGTGCACGAGCCGATGGAGACCGGCTACAAGGCCGTCGACGCGATGACCCCGATCGGCCGTGGTCAGCGTCAGCTGATCATCGGTGACCGCCAGACCGGCAAGACCGCCCTGGCCGTCGACACGATCATCAACCAGCGCGACAACTGGCGCTCGGGCGACCCGAAGAAGCAGGTCCGCTGCATCTACGTCGCCATCGGCCAGAAGGGCTCCACCATCGCCGGCGTGCGCCGCGCGCTGGAGGAGAACGGCGCTCTGGAGTACACGACCATCGTCGCCGCCCCGGCGTCCGACCCGGCCGGCTTCAAGTACCTGGCGCCGTACACCGGTTCGGCCATCGGCCAGCAGTGGATGTACGAGGGCAAGCATGTCCTCATCATCTTCGACGACCTCTCGAAGCAGGCCGACGCCTACCGCGCCGTGTCCCTGCTGCTGCGCCGCCCGCCGGGCCGTGAGGCCTACCCGGGTGACGTCTTCTACCTGCACTCCCGTCTGCTGGAGCGCTGCGCCAAGCTCTCCGACGACATGGGCGCCGGCTCGATGACCGGTCTGCCGATCGTCGAGACCAAGGCCAACGACGTCTCGGCGTTCATCCCGACCAACGTCATCTCCATCACCGACGGCCAGTGCTTCCTGGAGTCGGACCTGTTCAACGCCGGTCAGCGCCCCGCGCTGAACGTCGGTATCTCCGTCTCCCGAGTCGGTGGTTCCGCGCAGCACAAGGCGATGCGCCAGGTCTCCGGCCGTCTCCGTGTCGACCTCGCCCAGTTCCGTGAGCTGGAGGCGTTCGCCGCCTTCGGTTCCGACCTGGACGCGGCCTCGAAGGCCCAGCTGGAGCGCGGTTCGCGCATGGTCGAGCTGCTGAAGCAGAACCAGTACCAGCCGATGTCCACCGAGGACCAGGTCGTCTCCGTCTGGGCCGGTACCAACGGCCGTATGGACGAGGTCCCGGTCGTCGACATCCGCCGCTTCGAGAAGGAGCTGCTGGAGTACCTGCACCGCAAGGAGCAGGGCCTGCTCACCTCCATCCGCGAGGGCGCCAAGATGTCGAACGACACGATCCAGGCGATCGACGACGCCGTGGCGGAGTTCAAGAAGCAGTTCGAGACCTCGGACGGCAAGCTGCTCGGCGAGGACACTCCTGCCGCTGCCGCCAAGTGACGTAGGAAGGGACCTGACTCATGGGAGCCCAGCTCCGGGTCTACAAGCGTCGCATCCGATCCGTCAGCGCGACCAAGAAGATCACCAAGGCGATGGAGATGATCGCCGCCTCGCGCGTCGTCAAGGCGCAGCGCAAGGTGGCGGCCTCCACGCCGTACGCGACCGAGCTGACGCGCGCGGTCACGGCGGTCGGTACGGGTTCGAACACCAAGCACCCGCTCACCACGGAGACGGAGAACCCGACCCGTGCCGCGGTCCTGCTCCTCACGAGCGACCGCGGTCTGGCCGGCGCCTTCAACTCCAACGCCATCAAGGCGGCGGAGCAGCTGACCGAGCGCCTGGAGCGCGAGGGCAAGCAGGTCGACACGTTCATCGTCGGCCGGCGTGGTGTCGCCCACTACAACTTCCGTGAGCGCAAGATCTCGGAGTCGTGGACGGGCTTCACGGACGAGCCGTCGTACGCGGACGCCAAGAAGGTGGCCGAGCCCCTGATCGAGGCCATCGAGAAGGACACGGCGGACGGTGGTGTGGACGAGCTCCACATCGTCTACACCGAGTTCGTCTCGATGATGACGCAGACCGCGCTCGACGCCCGGCTGCTGCCGCTGCGCCTCGAAGAGGTCGTGGAAGAGTCCGCCCCCAAGGGCGAGATCCTTCCGCTGTACGACTTCGAGCCCTCGGCGGAGGACGTCCTCGACGCCCTGCTGCCGCGGTACGTCGAGAGCCGCATCTACAACGCGCTGCTCCAGTCGGCCGCTTCGAAGCACGCCGCCACGCGGCGCGCGATGAAGTCGGCCACCGACAACGCGGGCGAGCTGATCAACACGCTCTCCCGTCTTGCCAACGCGGCCCGCCAGGCCGAAATCACCCAGGAAATCAGCGAGATCGTCGGTGGCGCCAGCGCCTTGGCCGACGCGACCGCGGGGAGTGACCGATAAATGACCACCACTGTTGAGACCGCGACGGCTACGGGCCGCGTCGCCCGGGTCATCGGCCCGGTCGTCGACGTGGAGTTCCCCGTCGACGCGATGCCGGACATCTACAACGCTCTTCACGTCGAGGTGGCCGACCCGGCCAAGGCCGGCGAGAAGAAGATCCTGACCCTGGAAGTCGCCCAGCACCTGGGTGACGGCCTGGTTCGCACGATCTCCATGCAGCCCACCGACGGTCTGGTCCGCCAGGCCGCGGTCACCGACACCGGCGACGGCATCACCGTCCCGGTCGGTGACTTCACCAAGGGCAAGGTGTTCAACACCCTCGGTGAGGTGCTGAACGTCGACGAGCAGTACGAGGGCGAGCGCTGGTCCATCCACCGCAAGGCCCCGCGCTTCGACGAGCTCGAGTCGAAGACCGAGATGTTCGAGACCGGCGTCAAGGTCATCGACCTTCTCACCCCGTACGTCAAGGGTGGAAAGATCGGTCTGTTCGGTGGTGCCGGTGTCGGCAAGACGGTGCTCATCCAGGAGATGATCTACCGCGTCGCCAACAACCACGACGGTGTCTCCGTGTTCGCCGGTGTCGGCGAGCGCACCCGTGAGGGCAACGACCTCATCGAGGAGATGTCGGACTCGGGCGTCATCGACAAGACCGCGCTGGTCTTCGGTCAGATGGACGAGCCCCCGGGCACCCGTCTGCGCGTCGCGCTGGCCGGCCTCACCATGGCCGAGTACTTCCGTGACGTCCAGAAGCAGGACGTGCTGTTCTTCATCGACAACATCTTCCGCTTCACGCAGGCCGGTTCCGAGGTGTCGACCCTGCTCGGCCGTATGCCCTCCGCGGTGGGCTACCAGCCGAACCTGGCCGACGAGATGGGTCTCCTCCAGGAGCGCATCACCTCGACCCGTGGTCACTCGATCACCTCGATGCAGGCGATCTACGTCCCCGCGGACGACCTGACCGACCCGGCCCCGGCCACCACCTTCGCCCACCTCGACGCGACGACGGTTCTGTCCCGTCCGATCTCCGAGAAGGGCATCTACCCGGCCGTGGACCCGCTGGACTCCACGTCCCGGATCCTGGACCCGCGCTACATCGCGGCGGATCACTACAACGCGGCCATGCGCGTGAAGACGATCCTGCAGAAGTACAAGGACCTCCAGGACATCATCGCGATCCTCGGTATCGACGAGCTGGGCGAGGAGGACAAGCTGGTCGTCCACCGTGCCCGTCGTGTCGAGCGCTTCCTGTCCCAGAACACCCACGTCGCCAAGCAGTTCACCGGCGTGGACGGTTCGGACGTGCCGCTGGACGAGTCGATTGCCGCGTTCAACGCGATCTGCGACGGTGAGTACGACCACTTCCCGGAGCAGGCGTTCTTCATGTGCGGTGGCATCGAGGACCTCAAGGCCAACGCCAAGGAGCTGGGCGTCTCCTGAGCCCCGTGCTCATCTGAGAGGGGCGGGGACGCACCCCTTCCGGGGTGTGTCCAGCCCCTCTCTCCACGCCCATTAGAATTGACCCCAACACCCGGCACTACCGCCGGGTGGTGACCCGAGGAGCCAACCTTGGCTGCTGAGCTGCACGTCGAGCTGGTCGCCGCCGACCGCCAGGTCTGGTCCGGCGAGGCCACCCTGGTCGTCGCGCGCACCACGTCCGGCGACATCGGCGTCATGCCCGGTCACCAGCCGCTGCTCGGTGTGCTGGAGTCGGGCCCGGTGACCATCCGTACGAGTGATGGTGGAACGGTCGTCGCTGCGGTGCACGGCGGTTTCATCTCGTTCGCGGACAACAAGCTGTCGCTGCTGGCCGAGATCGCCGAGCTGTCGGACGAGATCGATGTCCACCGCGTGGAGCGCGAGCTCGAGCGCGCGAAGGCGGAGGACGACGCGGAGGCGGAGCGCCGCGCCGACGTCCGTCTGCGGGCGGCGACGGCGGCGCGTTGATCCACAGCGCCGTGTGATGACGTCACTCAGCCGCGGTCGGTCCGGAGTAATCCGGTGCCGACCGCGGCTGAGGCAGATGTGGGTGTTTTTTCCGTTCCATTACCTAGTTCGAGCCTAGTTCCAGTACCTGGGAGACGAGGAGGTCGGTGCCGATGGTCCTCGCTCTGACTGTGTGCGGGATCGTGATCGCGCTAGTGGTGGTGGGACTGTTCCTGTTCGGTCTGCGCCGCAGACTGATCCAGCGCTCCGGCGGCACCTTCGACTGTTCCCTGCGCTGGGACCTGCCCGAGAAGGCGGACATCAGCGGCAAGGGCTGGAGCTACGGCGTCGCCCGCTACAACGGCGACCGCATCGAGTGGTACCGCGTCTTCTCCTATGCCCCCCGCCCGCGCCGCACCCTGGAACGCGCGGCGATCGAGGTGGCCGGCCGCCGGCTGCCCGAGGGCGAGGAGGAGCTGGCGCTGCTCTCCGACGCGGTGATCCTGGCCTGTACCCACCGAGGTATCCGCCTCGAACTCGCGATGAGCGAAGACGCGCTGACCGGCTTCCTGGCGTGGCTGGAGGCAGCCCCGCCCGGTCAGCGAGTGAATGTGGCGTAGCCACATCCACTCGCCGGATGGGGCCCCCGGGACGAAATCCGGGGGAGCGTCAATCTCGCTCAGGGCCCTGTCAGGCCCCGAACCTTCTTACGACAGTCCGCTGTTGATGGCGCTCACCAGCTCACCGTTGCCGGTGTCGCCGCTGAACTCCCAGAAGAACGCGCCGCCGAGGCCCTGCGACTTGGCCCACGCCATCTTCGTACCGATGGTGGCGGGAGTGTCGTACGACCACCAGTTGCTGCCGCAGTGCGCGTACGCCGTACCCGCCACGGTGCCGGTCGCCGGGCAGGACGTCTTGAGCACCTTGTAGTCCTCGATGCCCTGCTCGTACGTACCCGCCGCCGGACCCGTGGCCGTGCCGCCCGGGGCGTCCTGCGTCACCCCGGTCCAGCCGCGGCCGTAGAAGCCGATGCCGATGAGCAGCTTGCTCGCGGGGACGCCGGCAGCCCGGTACTTGGCCATCGCGTCCGCCGTGGTGAACCCGGCCTTCGGGATGCCGCTGTACGAGGTGAGCGGAGAGTGCGGAGCCGTGGGGCCCTGGGCGTCCCAGGCACCGAAGAAGTCGTACGTCATCACGTTGTACCAGTCGACGTACTGGGCGGCGCCCGCGTAGTCAGCGGCCTCGATCTTGCCGCCGGAGGAACCGTCCGCCGTCACCGCCGCCGTGACCAGGGCGCTGGAGCCGAACTTGGCGCGCAGCGCGGCCATCACGTTCTTGAAGGCGGCCGCGCCACTGGTGTCACAGCTGAGACCGCAGGCGTTCGGGTATTCCCAGTCGATGTCGATGCCGTCGAAGACATCGGCCCAGCGCGGGTCCTTCACCAGGTTGTAGCAGGACTGCGCGAAGGCGGTCGGGTTGGCCGCCGCCTGCCCGAAGCCGCCGGACCAGGTCCAGCCGCCGAAGGACCAGATCACCTTGATGTTCGGGTACTTGGCCTTCAGCTCGCGCAGCTGGTTGAAGTTGCCCCGCAGTGGCTGGTCCCAGGTGTCGGCGACACCGCTGACCGACTGGTCGGCCGTGAACGCCTTGTCGTAGTCGGCGTAGGAGTCGCCGATGGCGCACTGGCCGCCCGTGACGTTGCCGAAGGCGTAGTTGATGTGGGTGATCTTGGCGGCCGAGCCGGACGTCACCAGGTTCTTGACGTTGTAGTTGCGGCCGTAGATGCCCCACTCGGTGAAGTAGCCGAGCTTGACCTTGTCGCCGGTGGTCGGGGGAGTGGTGCCGCCGCCGGTGGTGTGCACGGCGACCGCGCCGCTGGCCGGGCCGGTCTGGTCCGCGGTGTCGCGGGCCCGCACGGTGTAGGAGTAGTCGCTGCCTGCGGTCAGTCCGGTGTCGGTGTACGAGGTCGTCGTCACCGTGGCGACCTTGGCGCCGTCGCGCAGGACGTCGTAGTTCTTGATGCCCTTGTCGTCGGTGGCCGCGCTCCAGCCGAGCTTCACCGAGGTGTCCGTGATGCCCGACGCGGACGGGGTGCCGGGGGCGGAGGGTGCCGCGTCACCGGGGACCGTGGTGCCGTCGCAGCTGTCACCGTTGAGCTTGCAGTTGGACGGGGAGCCGGAGCCGGAGCCGTTGAAGCCGAAGGAGACGGAGGCACCGGGGGCGATCGAGCCGTTGTAGGACTTGTTCTTGGCGGTCCAGTGGGTGCCGGAGGACGTGACGTCGGCGTCCCAGGCCGAGGTGACCGACGTACCGGAGGGGAAGTCCCACTCGATCGTCCACGAACTGATGGCGGTGGTACCGGTGTTCTTGACGGTCCACTTGCCTTCGAAGCCGCTGCCCCAGTCCTGGGTCTTGGCGTAGGTGGCGGTGGCGTTGCTCGCGGCCTGGGCGGGGCTCGCGAGACCGACCAGGCCGGCCAGCGGGAGCAACAGTGTCACGAACCCTGCCGCGGCTCTGTGTCTGAAGCGCATGCTGCGCCTCCCTCTTATATGGGGGCTCTGTTAGGGGTGTCAGGGGCATGACTGAGCCTTCACGCCCACGGTGCCGCGAGAATAGAAAGGTCTGGACCACAGGTCAATAGGTCTGGACCACTTGTCCGTGCGACCGGCTAGATCCCCAACTCCTGCGCCAGCACGGCCGCTTGGACCCGGCTGCGCAGCTCCAGCTTCGCCAGCAGACGGCTGACATGGGTCTTCACGGTGCCCTCGGCCATTTCCAGCCGCCCGGCGATCTCGGCGTTGGACAGCCCCTCGCCGATGCACGACAACACCTCGCGCTCCCGCCGGGTGAGCGCGTCCAGCACGGCCGGGTCGGCCGTCGGCTCGCGCACCGGCTTCGCGGCGAACTCGGCGATCAGCCGCCGGGTCACCGCCGGCGCGACGATCCCCTCCCCGCGCGCCACCGTCCGCACCGCCTCCAGCAGATCCCTGGCCTCGGTGTTCTTCAGCAGGAACCCGGAGGCTCCCGCCCGCAGCGCCCCGAACACGTACTCGTCGAGGTCGAAGGTGGTCAGCACCAGGACGTCCGCCGTCCGCTCCGCCACGATCTTCCGGGTCGCCGAGACCCCGTCCAGCCGCGGCATCTGCACGTCCATCAGCACCACATCGGGCCGCAGCTCCCGGGCCAGTTCCACCGCCTGTTCCCCGTCCGCCGCCTCCCCGACCACCTCGATGTCGGGCGCGCTGCCCAGGATGAGGACCAGCCCCGCCCGGACGGCGGACTGGTCCTCGGCGACGAGGACCCGGATGGCGGGGTTCATGCGGAGTCACCTTCGGTGAGCGGAAGAGCGGCGCGTACGGCCCACCGGCCGCCCTCGGGCCCGGCCTCGAAGCTGCCGCCGAGCAGGGCGGCCCGCTCCCGCATCCCGGTGAGCCCGGAGCCGGAGCCGGGGGCGCGGGGGGTGTCGCCGGACCGGTAGGGGCTGGTCACCCGGATGTGCAGGGCGCCGTTCTCCTGCCGGAGGGCGATGTGGACCCGCCCCCGCGCCGCATGCTTCAGCGCGTTGGTCAGGGACTCCTGAACGATCCGGTAGGCGGCCAGCTCGACGGGCGCGGGCACCTTGTCCTGCGTGGCGTCGAGGGTGACGTCGAGGCCGTTGGCGCGGGCGCCCTCGACGAGGCCGGCGAGGCCGTCGAGAGTGGGCGTGGCGGAGGGTTCGAGGTCACCTGTGCTGTCCCGCAGGATGCCGATCAGCCGGCGCATCTCGGCCAGCCCCTCGACGCTGTTCTCCCGGATGACGCCCAGGGCGTCCCTGGACGTCCGCGGGTCGTCGAGGGAGAGCGCGGCCGTGGAATGGATGGCGATCGCCGACAGATGGTTGGCCACCATGTCGTGCAACTCCCGCGCGAACCGGGCCCGTTCGGACGTCACGGCCTGTCTGCGGTCCATCTCGGCCAGCAGTGCGGTCTGTTCGGCGCGCAGCCGGGCACCCTCGGCGGCATCCCGGTGGTCGCGCACCACCCAGCCGGTGGCGGCGGGCGCGAACGCGACCACCCCGACGCCGACCCCGATCAGCAGGCCCTGCGGATCGCGCCAGAGTGCCGCGGGTACGATCCCGCCGACGACCGTCAGCAGCCCGGTGACCCAGGGGATGCGCCGGGCGGCGGACGGGCTGCCGTACAGGACGGCCGCGTACATCAGGTCGGTGTACATCACGACGGTCACGACACTGCCCCGCGTCACCGTGTCCGCGATCACCGCGGCCGTGCCGATCAGCAGCGCGACGCGGGGGCGGGTGCGGCGCAGCAGCTCGCAGCAGGCCACCGCGGCGAGCGGCAGCAGCGTCGCCCAGCGCGGCTGCCACAGGACCAGCGAGTCGCCGGCGGTCCGGGGCTCGAGGCCGAGCGCCCACATCAGCAGCCCCCCGAGCAGGCCGCCGACGGCGATGCGCACGTCGTCGCGGTGCGGGCGGGGGAGTGCGAGGGCCATGACTCCATCCAACACGGCCCCCGGCCGGTCCGCCTGCTCCTCGGGAAGGGTGCCGAACTGCATCTTTCGCTTACGGCGAGTTCGCCCGCGACGACGATGATCCGCGCGCCGGCCGACGCGAGCCTGGAAGGGTGAGCGAAGGGAGCGAACTGTGATCGTCGGGTTGATCGTCGCCTGTGAGGTGGCCTTCTGGGTGCTGCTGGCCGCCGGGCTGGCCTTCCGCTACCTGTGGCGCATGCCCCGTACGGGCCTCGCCCTGCTGCTGTGCGAGCCGCTGCTCGAGGTGGTGCTGTTCACGGTCACCGCGATCGACCTCAAGAACGGCGCCGAACCCGACTGGCGGCACGGGCTGGCCGCCGTCTACATCGGCTTCACCGTCGGCCTCGGCCACTCCACGATCAAGTGGGCGGACGCCCGCGTCGCGCACCGCTTCGCGGGCGGCCCGCCCCCCGTGAAGCCCCCGAAGTACGGCACGGCCCGCGCCGTCCACGAGTGGAAGGTCGCGGCCCGCTGGGTGCTGGCCTCGGTCGTCGCCATGGCCCTGTTGCAGGGGGCGGTCTGGTACGTCGGCGGTGACGGCGACACCGGCTCGCTGCGCGCGTGGCAGCTGCGGATGGTGTGGCTCATCGGCATCAACCTGGTCATCGCCACCAGCTACAGCCTCTTCCCGAAGCGGGAGTCCTAGGGGGCAGGGGTCAACGCTCCCCGCCGGGCACCCACAGCACGTCCCCGGTCTCCTTGTTCGCGATCCTGGCCAGGATGAACAGCAGGTCGGAGAGCCGGTTGAGGTAGGTCGCGGTCAGCGGGTTCATGTGCTCGCCGTGCACCTCCAGGGCGGCCCAGGTGGAGCGCTCGGCCCGGCGGACGACCGTGCACGCCTGGTGCAGCAGGGCCGCGCCGGGCGTGCCGCCGGGCAGGATGAAGGAGCGCAGCTTCTCCAGCCGCTCGTTGAAGCGGTCGCAGTCCGTCTCCAGCCTGTCGATGTAGAACTGCTCGACCCTGAGGGGCGGGAACTCCGGGTTCTCCACCACCGGCGTCGACAGGTCCGCGCCCACGTCGAACAGGTCGTTCTGGACGCGGGTGAGGACCTGGACGACCTGCTCGTCCAGGCCGCCCAGCGCGATCGCGGTGCCGAGCACCGCGTTGGCCTCGTTGGCATCGGCGTACGCCGAGATCCTGAGGTCGGTCTTGGCGACCCGGCTCATGTCGCCGAGGGCGGTGCTGCCCTTGTCGCCGGTCCTGGTGTAGATGCGCGTCAGATTGACCATACGGCCAGCGTAGTTATGCGCCCGCCGTCCGGAACACACGTGTGCCCACTGTCACGGCGCCGGCCGCGAAGCCGACCGCGACGAGGACCCCGTACAGCATGGGCGCGCCGGTGTACTGGCCGACGTACGCGTCGCGCACCGCGTCCACCAGATAGCGGAACGGGACGAAGTGCGAGAGCACGTCCAGCCAGGCGGGCGCGAGGGTCATCGGGAGCATCAGGCCGGACAGCAGCATCGACGGCATCGAGACCGCGTTGATCATCGGGCCGAACTCCTGCGGAGTGCGGACCTTCATCGCCAGGGCGTACGACAGCGAGCCGAGCGCGACGGTGAGCAGCGCGACGAACGCGAAGCCGATGAGGATGCCCGGCAGGGGCGCCCGCAGGCCCATCGCCGTCGCCGCGAGCACCAGCAGCACCGCCTGGAAGACGAAGACCGTGGCGTCCCGCAGCACCCGGCCGAGGAGCAGGGCGAGCCGGCTGACGGGGGTCACCCGCATCCGCTCCACCACCCCCTGGGCGTTCTCCATGATGATCGTGAAGCCCGCGAACAGCGCTCCGAACAAGCCGAGTTGGAGCAGCAGCCCGGGGACCAGGACCTGCCATGAGCTGCCGCGCGCGCCCAGCGGAAGGTGGGTCAGGAGCGGTCCGAAGAAGAGGAGATACAGGAGCGGCATCAGCACGCCGAACAGCAGCGCGAAGCGGGAGCGCAGCGACTGCCGGAGGTAGCGGCCGTAGATGAGCGAGGTGTCGTGAAGGAGCATGGGGCGGGTCCTATACGGCTACGGGGGCGGTGTCGGCCGATGGGTCCCCCGGCCGCCGAGTCTGTTCGAGACCGGGGCAGGGACCACGGCCGGTGATGGCGAGGAAGGTGTCCTGGAGGGTGGCGTCGATCGAGCCGCCGTGCTGCAGCTTCAGCGCGCTCGGCGTGCCCTCGGCCACGACCACGCCCCGGTCGACGACGACCAGCCGGT
Source organism: Streptomyces sp. NPDC101151 (assembly GCF_044768335.1). Classification (NCBI taxonomy): domain Bacteria; kingdom Bacillati; phylum Actinomycetota; class Actinomycetes; order Kitasatosporales; family Streptomycetaceae; genus Streptomyces; species Streptomyces sp. NPDC101151. The sequence goes on from NZ_JBIWPP010000019.1 coordinate 85,979, forward strand.
CGGCGAGGGCGTCGGCCTCGTCCAGGTAGTGGGTGGTCAGGAAGACCGTGGTGCCGTGCTCGTCGCGCAGCCGGCGGACCAGGTGCCACAGGTCCGTGCGGCTGCCCGGGTCGAGGCCGGTCGTCGGCTCGTCCAGGAACAGCACCTTCGGGCGGTGGGTGAGCGCCATCGCGATGTCCAGGCGGCGCCGCTGGCCGCCGGAGAGTGTGGCCGTCTTCCGGTCGAGCAGCCCGGTGAGGTCCAGGTCCCGGGCGAGCTCCGCGGTGCGTGCGACCGCCTCGGCCTTCGGCAGGCGGTACATCCGGCCCTGGGTGACCAGCTCCTCCCGGACGGTGATCTGCGGGTCCACCCCGCCGGACTGGGCGACATAGCCGGAGACCCGGCGCACCCCGGCGGGGTCGGTCGCCAGGTCGTGGCCGGCGACGGTGGCCGCGCCTCCGGTGGGCTTCAGCAAGGTGGTGAGCATCCGCAGGGTGGTCGTCTTGCCGGCTCCGTTCGGGCCGAGGAAGCCGAGGATCTCGCCCTCGCGGGCGGTGAGATCGACGCTGCGCACGGCCTCGACGGGGCCCTGTCTGGTCTGGAAGGTGCGGGCCAGGCCGGCCGCGCTGATGACTGCTGCCATGCACACAGAAAAACAGAGTCTCTGAAATTTTGCAATGACTCCAAGTTTTCAGTGGGCCCAGCGAAGTTAGGATGTGAACATGGCTGAGGGGCTCAGGGAGCGGAAGAAGCGGCAGACCAGGCAGTACATCTCGGATGTCGCCACGGGGCTGTTCATCGAGCGCGGATTCGACGCGGTCACGGTCGCCGAGATCGCCGACGCCGCCAACGTCTCCGTCAACACCGTCTACAACTACTTCCCGGCCAAGGAGGACCTCTTCTTCGACCGGTCCGCCGGCGTGGTCGACCGGCTCGCCCGCTGGGTCCGCGGCCGGGACGTGGGGGAGTCCGCCGTGGGCGCCGTCCTGCGCGAGCTGCGCGGCGAGGTCGAGGCCGTCTCGCCCCGGATGGGCCTGATGCCCGGGTATGCGAGCTTCATGCGAGTCATCGAGGAGGCGCCGGCCCTGCGCTCCCGGCTGTGGGCCCTCGGCCAGGAGGTGCAGGCCAACCTGGAGCAGGCGCTGCGCGAGGAGACCGGAGCGGCCGACGACGACGAGCTGCCCAATCTGATGGCCGGTCAGATCGGTTGGGTGCACAGTACGGTCATCGCGGTCATCTCGCGCGAGATGGTCAAGGGGTGCGAACCGCGCGAAGTGTCACGAGAGGTGCTCGTCCTCCTCGACGACATCGAGGACCTGTTGAGCGAAAAGGTCCTCAACTACGCCGTCCGGGGCCCGGCCTGACCCCTCCCGGTGTGATGTCCGTCAATTGAGACGTGACGCGCGTTACTTACCGGTCACACAGCGGCTCCGGAGCGCTATGGTCCGCCGAAGAGGCAACCATAAGCAGCGTGTAAGGGGAGTCGGAGTGGCACGGAAGCTCGCCGTCATCGGGGCCGGTCTCATGGGTTCCGGCATCGCTCAGGTCGCCGCGCAGGCGGGCTGGGACGTCGTCCTGCGCGACGTCACCGACGAGGCACTCAAGCGTGGCACCGACGGCATCAAGGCCTCGTACGACAAGTTCGTCGGCAAGGGCAAGATGGAGGCGCACGACGCCGACACCGCCCTCGGCCGTATCACCGCGACCACCGACCTGGACGCCGCCGCCGACGCCGACATCGTCGTGGAGGCCGTCTTCGAGAAGCTGGAGGTCAAGCACGAGATCTTCCGCGCGCTCGACAAGATCGTGCGTGCGGACACCGTGCTCGCCTCCAACACCTCCGCCATCCCGATCACCAAGATCGCGGCGGCCACCGCGCACCCCGAGCGCGTGGTGGGCGTGCACTTCTTCTCCCCGGTGCCGATGATGCAGCTCGTCGAGCTCGTCCGCGGGTACAAGACCAGCGACGAAACCCTCGCCACCGCACGGGAGTTCGCCGAGTCCGTCGGCAAGACCTGCATCGTCGTCAACCGGGACGTGGCGGGCTTCGTCACGACGCGTCTCATCTCGGCCCTGGTGGTCGAGGCGACCAAGCTGTACGAGTCCGGCGTCGCCACGGCCGAGGACATCGACCTCGCCTGCAAGCTGGGCTTCGGCCACGCGATGGGCCCGCTGGCCACCGCGGACCTGACCGGCGTGGACATCCTGCTGCACGCCACCGGAAACATCTACACCGAGTGCCAGGACGAGAAGTTCGCCCCGCCGGAGCTGATGCGCCGGATGGTGGATGCCGGTGACATCGGACGCAAGAGCGGGCAGGGCTTCTACAAGTACTGACCCGTGCACGACCGGACGCACTCCCCGAGAGCATCACTCTCACGGGTGAATTCGGTATCGGTTCGCTTACAAGCAGCAACCGCTCTGCCGTTCAGGCAGTCAGACGTTGCACAGCACCAGACACCGTCACGGAGTACGCCACACCGCACTCAACGGGGAGCGCATATGTACATCAGGGGCGACCACGCCGAGCTGGTCGTCGGGGGCCGCCTCGACGTCCGCAGCGCGGCGGACGCCCGTACGGCCCTGCACTCGGCCGTCGACGACGGAGTCGGCGACCTGGTGCTCGACCTGTCCGAACTGGACTCCTGGGACGCCACCGGACTCGGGGTGATCATGGGTGCCCACCGGCGGGCCGGCCGCTGCGGTCGCCGCCTGGTGCTGCGCGGTGTCCCGCCGCAGATGCAGCGCCTGCTGGTGGCCACCCGGCTGCACCGCATCCTCGCCATCGAGGGCGGTATCGGAGTGGAGTCGCTGCCCCGGGTGTGACACCCGGGGCCGGTCTCCTCGACCGGGTGGGAACAGGGCGACCGGACGACCCGGACGCAGCCGCCGAACCGCACGTCGAGGGCAATCCTCACCGGACTGTGACGTCTCGGACCGCACGGCACCCCGCTCTGTCGTAGATACTGTGCGAAGGTTTAGGGTTCGGTCGCCCGCTGCCTCGCAACCCTACGAGCGGGCCCGGACCAGAAGCGACAGCGCGGTGTGCAGCGGCCGGAAGGGGCCGGTATGTCAGGGCACACGACGCTTTTGGGGGGCTTGAACCAATGGACCCGATCACTCCGGGACCCGAGGAGCACGGCCAGGCTCCGAGCCGCCGCCCGCCCCGGGAATCCCTCACCTCCGACTTCGGCCAGAGCGCACCCGCGCTCGCCCGGACGGCGCAGCTCGTCTCCGGCGACTTCCTGCTGACCGTCAACCCCGTGGACGGCAGCGAGATAGAACACTGCCCGCCGCTCGAACGGCCCGACCGGCCGCGCAAGCGCACCGTTGCCGAGCGCTCCGAGACCGAGCGCGCCGCCCGGCCGCCCGTACCCCCTGGCCCGGCGCAGCCGACGCTCGCCCTCCTCGAACGCCAGGACGAGCGCGAACGCCTGGTCCGCCTCCTCGCCCGCGGCCGCTCGGTGCGCCTCACCGGCCCCGGCGGCTCCGGCCGCACCGCCCTGCTCGACCTGGTCGCCGAGGACTGCCTGGACCTCGCCCCCGACGGCGTGGTCCGGCTCACCGGCTTCCACCGCACGGCCACCGACCTCCTGTACGACCTCTTCCACGCCGTCTACGACGCCCCCCTGTACCGGCCCGACCGGGAGCAAGCGCTCGAACTGGTCGGGGCGATCGGCGCGGTCGTCGTCGTGGACGACCTGGAGTTCGGCGGCGCCGCCCTCGACGAACTGCTCGACGCCACCCCCGAGTGCGCCTTCCTGCTCGGCACCACCCCGGACGTCCCCGCGCCCACCGCCGAGTCCGAGGTCGAGGAGGTCTTCCTCACCGGCCTGGACCGCGCGGCAGGCGTGGAGATCCTGGAGCGCGCCGTCGGCCGTGTGCTCACCGAGGAGGAGGCCAACTGGGCCGGCGACCTGTGGTTCGAGTCCGAGGGCCTGCCCCTGCGGTTCGTCCAGGCCGGCGCCCTGCTCCGGCAGCGCGACCAGCTGCGCGCCAGCAGCGGGGCGGTGGACGAGTACGGCGTCTTCGAGGACGTACGCATTCCCGTCGAGGCGCCCCTGGACGTGGCGGGGCCGGAGGTCGTTCCGCTGCCGTCGCTCGGCGAGGCGGCCGCGCCCGCCCCGCTGCTCGCCTCCCGGCTCAGCACCTCCGCCCGCGCCACCCTCCGCTTCGCCGTCGCCCTCGGCGGCGAGGTGCCGCACCAGGCGCATCTGCCCGCACTGGTCGGCGACACCCATGCGGACGCAGCGCTCGGCGAACTCACGAGCTGCGGCCTCGTCTCCCCGGTCGGCTCCCGCTACCGCCTCGCGGCCGGTGTACAGACCCAGCTGGAGGCCGCCGGTTACGCCGCCGACGCCCCCGGCCAGGCCTTCGCCGCCGCCGAGCACTACGCCTGGTGGGCCGGGCACCCCTCGGTCACCCCCGAGCGGGTGTGCGCCGAGGCCGACGCGGTCCTCGCCGCGCTCGCGGTCGTGGTGCCCGCCACGCTGCCTCCCGTCGAGGGTGAGGAGACCGTCGCGGTACGGCTCGCCCGCACGGCCGCGCCCGCCTTCGCCACCGGCCTGCACTGGAGCGCCTGGCAGCGCGCCCTGCGCTCCGGCGCGGAGGCCTCCCGGCTGTCCGGCGAGGTCACCGAACAGGCCTACTTCCACCACGAGTTGGGCGTCCTCGCGCTCTGTGGCGGACAGCTCGACCGGGCCCGCACCGAGCTGGAGACCTCCAACGGGCTGCGCGGGGCGCTCGCGGACAAGCGGGGCGCGGTGGCCGGACGCCGCGCGCTGGCGCTGGTCGCCGACCGATCGGGTGAGGTGCCCGGGCCTGCCGCGATGGCGGGCGAGGAGGTGCCGGACGCCCGTCACGAGGAGTCCGCCTCGCCGCCGGGCGGGGTAACGGCGGCCTATCCGCCCTACGGGCCCGCCGACGACGTCCTGGTCACCCATCGGCCCCCGGCCGCCAAGCCCCTGGGCGGCATCCGCCGTCTGGCCCGGCGCAACATGGTCGCGGCCGGCTCCGGGGCGTTGCTCGCCGCCGTCCTCGGCACGGTCGTCACCCTCGGCATGACGTCCCAGGAGAACGCCGACCGGAACCCGGCCGGCAAGGTCGACGTCAACCCGTCCGCGAGCCAGGGCCTGGACGACGGCAGCCTGGGCGCGGACCCGAAGAAGGACGAGGGCCCGGGCGGCAGCACCGGCCGCCCCACCGCCACCCCGACGGACCCGGGCCCCGACGGCACCTACGGCACGTCGGACGACCCGACCCCGCCCCCGACCACACCGTCGACCCGTCCGACCGGCACCCAGGGTTCCGGCGGCGGGCACACGACTCCCACACCGTCCAGGTCGCACACGACGAAGCCGGGCACCCCGACACCGACGAAGAGCACCCCGTCGAGTCCGTCGAGCAGCCCGTCGACGAGCCCGTCGGTCACACCCACGCCGACCCCTACCCCGACGGCATCCACCCCCTCGACCAGCGACTCGGCCAGCGGTCCGGCGGCATCGAGCAGCTCGGCGAGCGCCCCGGAGAGCGGCGGCCCGGATTCCCTGATCTGACGTTCCCCGTACACAGCGGGAGGGCCGGACCATGAGCGGTCCGGCCCTCCCGCTGTGTACGGGGAACGCTGTTCAGAACAGCCGCAGCTTGTCGTCCTCGATGCCGCGCATGGCGTCGTAGTCCAGGATCTGGCAGTTGATGTCGCGGTCGGTGGCCAGGACGCGCGCCTGGGGCTTGATCTCCTGGGCGGCGAAGATGCCGCGGACCGGGGCGAGATGCGGGTCGCGGTTCAACAGATCCAGGTAGCGCGTGAGTTGCTCCACGCCGTCGATCTCGCCGCGGCGCTTGATCTCGACCGCGACCGTCTGCCCGTCCGCGTCCCGGCACAGGATGTCCACCGGGCCGATCGCGGTCATGTACTCGCGGCGGATGAGGGTGTAGCCCTCGCCCAGCGTCTCGATGCGGTCGGCGAGCAGCTCCTGCAGGTGCGCCTCCACGCCGTCCTTGATCAGGCCGGGGTCCACACCGAGTTCGTGCGAGGAGTCATGGAGGATTTCCTCCATTGTGATGATCAGTTTCTCGCCCGCTTTGTTGACGACGGTCCACACGCCCTCGTCCTCGCCCGCGCCCTCCTTCAGGGTGCAGGGCGGCGACATCCAGTTGAGGGGTTTGTAGGCCCGGTCGTCCGCGTGGATGGAGACGCTGCCGTCCGCCTTGACCAGGATCAGGCGGGGCGCCGAGGGCAGGTGGGCGGTGAGCCGGCCGGCGTAGTCGACCGAGCATCGGGCAATGACGAGACGCATGGTCGGCAACGCTACTCGACACACACGGGTGCACGCGATTCGCCCTCCGCCCCGTCCGTCTCCACCGTCAACCGGGACCCAGTGGCCACCCCATTCATCCTGGAAACTCTTGTTCATCCCTGGCCGATTGTGCGCCTAAAGGGACTGTCCCATATACGCATTCTGCTGGTGTCGTCACCTACCGTTGCCTACCGTAGAGAACGGGAGGTCGCCATGTGTGTACTGAGCGTGTTCGATATCGCGAACTCCCCTATCTGTCCGGCAACCCCTGCTCTTCGGGGGTGCGAGAGGAGAACCCATGTCGCTCGACGTCTCACCGGCCCTACTCGAACAGGCCGAGCGAGGCGAGGTCGACGAAGCAGCATTCGTCGACTGCGTCCGGACCTCCCTGCCCTATGCGTGGGAGATGATCAGCTCCCTGGTGGCCCAGCTGAAGGTGGACGGCGGACCCTTCGCCGACAACCAGACGCCTCCGCCGGACGAGCAGGCACGCGGTCAGCTGCTGCGTGCGCTCGCGAGTGACGCCATACGCGGCGCTCTGCAGCGGCACTTCGGTGTGCGGCTGGCCTTCCAGAACTGCCATCGGGTGGCGGTGTTCCCGCCGGACGCCTCGGTGGACGAGACGTTGGCCCGCTTCACCTCGGTGCGCAGCCAGTTGCTCAACCAGTCGCCGGAGTTTCGGGACTGCTGACGCGTGGCTCCCGGGCTGCCGCTCCCGGGCTGCTGACACAGCGAGCCGCTTGCTTGCCGCTCCACCCGCGGGAGGTGCATTCGTACTGGGGCGGCAAGCCCCCTTGGAACAAGGGAGTCGGCGGCGGTCAGCGCAGCTGGGGCAGTACCTCGGCGCCCAGCCGCCGTAGGTTCTCCTCCGTCGCGGCGAGGTCGCCCGAGCCCTCGACGAGCAGGGCGAAGCGGGAGATGCCGGTGCGCTCCGAGGTGGCCGCGAGCCGGTCGGCGGCCAGCCGGGGGGTGCCCACCGGGTGCAGGCCGCAGAGCAGTTCGGTGTAGGCGAGCGGGTCGCGCATCGTGCGCGCCCGGCCGTCGACCGTCACATGGGCCTCCAGGCCCTGCTTGAGCCACCCGGGCAACGCCTTCAGCAGCGTCTCCGCCGCGTCCGTGCGCCGGTCCGCGATCTGGCAGACGCCGGCGGAGACATGGGCCGCACCCACGATCTCCTCGGCCGGCCGGCCCGCGGCCCGCGCGAACTGCCGCCACAGGGCTACCATCTCGGCCTTTTCCTCGTCCCCGACGTGCATCCCGAGCAGCATCGGCAGCCCGCGCTCGGCGGCCAGCCGTACGCTCGCCGGCGAGGTGCAGGCGACGACGACCTCGGGGCCGGGCGTCTCCGTCAGCGCCTCCGACGGGCGGGGCACGACGGGCACCTCACGGAAGGAGAACCGTTCACCCGAAGCCGAGACCGACGGCTCGCGCAGCCAGCGCACCAGCAGATCGAGTGATTCGGGGAACCCGTGCTCGTACGCGTCCAGGCCCGCCCCGAACACCTCCAGATCCACCCACGGTCCGCCGCGCCCCACGCCCAGCGTGAACCGTCCGCCGCTCGTCAGATGCAGCAGCGCGGCCTGTTCGCCGAGCGCGACCGGGTGCGCCGTGGGCAGTACGCTGACCGCCGTGCCGACACGGATGCGCCGGGTGCGGCCGAGCAGTAAGGCGGCCAGGGTGACCGCGGACGGGCATGTGCCGTACGGCACGAAGTGGTGCTCGGCCAGCCATACCGCGTCCAGCCCGGCCTCCTCGGCCACCTCCGCCGAGCGGACCGCCCGGTGCAGGGCCTCCCCGGGGCCCTGGCCCGGGAACTGGGCCGCCAGCACAAAACTTCCTACGTACATCGCAATTCCTGCTTCCTTGGCTCCGACTGGAGCTCCCCCGACCGGCATAACCGTCTGACACGTGCCGAGGACACGGCCTGGCGGGGAGATTTGCGGATTGTCTGCAGAATGGGCCGTCTCGGAGGGGGACTTGTACGGGTTGGAGCGCTACGCGTACCCCGGCAGGGGCCGCGTAGTCTGGATGCAGCCCGTGCTTCCTGTATAGCTCCGAGAGGTGTCCCGTGTCCCCGCGTCGCAACCGACCGAAGGTGGCCGGCCCGTCCGGCCGGAGCGCCGAGGACGACCGGACAGGCCGATACGGCGGCTGGGAGTCCACGGAGAGCTGGCAGGGCGAGGAGTGGACCGTGCGCCATGTCGCCGGGGCGAGCACGCAGGGCAAGACCTACCGCTGCCCGGGCTGCGACCAGCTGATCCCCTCCGGTGTCCCGCACGTGGTGGCCTGGCCGGAGCACGCGGGCGTCGACGACCGCCGTCACTGGCACAAGGCGTGCTGGAACGCGAAGGACCGCCGCACCACGAGGGTGCAGCGGTCCCGTAACGCGCCGAGGTTCTGAGCTACACGTCCCGGCTCTGCAGCAGCGCGTAGGCGCCGGCGAACGCGGCAGCCGTCACGCCCAGCATGATCCACAGCGGGTCCCAGCCCGACGGGCCGGACTGGCTCAGGGTGTTGTCGTAGAAGACGCCCATCTGGCTCGGGATCGAGTACTCGAGCAGCGCCTTCTGTACCTTCTCCAGCGACGACGCGTTCATGAACAGCGCGATCACCAGCGGGGCGAGCACCGCGCCGATCATGATGGTGATGGCGCCGGCCGAGTGCCTGATGATCGAGCCGACCAGGAGCGAGAGCAGGCCGAGCAGCGCGATGTACAGGCTGATGCCCAACGTCGCCTTCAGCCATTCCCCGCCGGTCGGGCTGCCCGCGCCCTGGCCCTCCAGCATGGCCGTCTGCACCATCGCCACGAAGGACACGGTGGCCAGCGTCACCACGAAGGCGATGACGAAGAACACGATCGACTTGGCGGCCAGCACCCGGCCCCGGCTGGGGCACGCGGTCATCGTCGTACGGATCATGCCCGTGCCGTACTCGGACGCCGTGGTCAGCACGCCGAGCGTCATGATGCACATCATGCCGATCAGCAGACCGAAGAAGCCGAGGGTCAGCGGGCTCTCGCCGGACAGATCACCCGAGCCCTGGACCGCGAGGCCGGCCATGAGGCCGATGCCGACCACGAGCAGGATGAACACGCCGAGCGTCCACATCGTGGAACGCACCGACCTGATCTTCGTCCACTCGGAGGCCAGTGCGTGGCCGAGGTTGGTGCGCACGATCGGGATGGGCGAGCTGTAGCCGGGGTACGGCCCGCCGGGCGCCGCCTGCCATTCGGGCGCGGACGGAGGGGAGGGTGCCGGCGGCATCGGGGGCTGGTGGGTGCTCATCGGGCGTCCTCGGGCTGGGTCGGGTCGGCGGCCGGAGCCGCGGGAGCGGGCTGGGACGGAGCGACGGCCGGAGCCGCGGGAGCGGCCACCGCAGGCTGCGCCACGGGGGCCTGCGGGGCCGGTGCGGCGTACGGGTTGGGCGCTCCCGCGCCGGGAGCGCCGTACGCACCCGCGGGCGGCGTCGGCATCGCGAACGGCTGGCCGCCCTGCTGGGGCGGCGGCGGGGCGTACCAGCCCGGCTGGCCCTGGCCGGGCACCGGCATGGGCGGCTGGGCACCGGGCGGCAGCGGCTGCTGCAGGCCCGCCCTCTGGTCGATGGTCGAGCGGTAGTCGACAGCGCCCTGCGTCATCCGCATGTACGCCTCCTCCAGCGAGGCCTGGTGCGGCGACAGCTCCCACAGCCGTACGTCGGCCTCGTGCGCGAGGTCGCTGATCCGGGGCAGCGGCAGCCCGGTCACGCGCAGCGCGCCGTCCTGCTCCGGCAGCACATGGCCGCCCGCCTCGGTGAGCGCGGAGGACAGCTTCTCGCGCAGCTGGGGCTCGGTGTCCGGGGTGCGGACGCGGGCGAAGTCGGCGGAGTTGGCCGAGATGAAGTCCTTCACGCTCATGTCGGCGAGCAGCTGGCCGCGCCCGATCACGATGAGGTGGTCGGCGGTCAGCGCCATCTCGCTCATCAGGTGAGAGGAGACGAAGACCGTGCGGCCCTCGGCGGCGAGTGCCTTCATCAGGTTGCGCACCCAGAGGATGCCCTCGGGGTCGAGGCCGTTGACGGGCTCGTCGAAGAGCAGCACCTGGGGGTCGCCGAGCAGCGCGGCGGCGATGCCGAGGCGCTGGCCCATGCCGAGCGAGAAGCCCTTGGAGCGCTTCCTCGCCACCTCCTGGAGGCCGACGACCCCGAGCACCTCGTCCACCCGCCGGGCCGGGATGCCCGACAGCTGGGCGAGGCTCAGCAGGTGGTTGCGTGCGGCCCGGCCGCCGTGCACCGCCTTGGCGTCGAGCAGCGCGCCCACCTGGCGGGGGGCGTTGGGCAGCTTGCGGTACGGGTAACCGCCGATGGTCACCGTGCCGGACGTCGGGTTGTCCAGCCCGAGGATCATCCGCATGGTCGTCGACTTGCCCGAGCCGTTCGGCCCGAGGAAGCCGGTCACGGCTCCCGGCCGTACCTGGAAGGAAAGGTTGTACACGGCGGTCTTGTCGCCGTAGCGCTTGGTAAGGCCTACAGCCTCGATCATGCTCCGCACCCATCGAAAGGTTCAGGACAGCGGGGCACACGCCCCCGTAAGGGTTAGGAGGATATCCGGGCGCTGACGGTTCCGCTCAAGAGAATGTAAAGCCTGAGCATCACAGAACGTCAACGATGGGCCTCACTGGGCGTCGCGCCGCTTCAGCAGAACGTAACCGCCCGCGATCGCCGCGATCACCCACAGCGCCATGATCCCGAGCCCGCCCCAGGGCCCGTAGGGGGTGTCGTCGTCGAGCCCCGGCACCACCTGCATGATCCGGCTGCCGGCCTGGTCGGGCAGGAAGCGGCCGACCTTCTTCGTGGCGTCGACGTTGCCGAGGATGTTGGAGATCAGGAAGAAGAACGGCATCAGGATGCCGAGCGAGAGCATCGGCGAGCGCAGCATCGCGGCGACGCCCATGGAGAACATCGCGATGAGGGCCATGTAGAGCCCGCCGCCGAGCACCGCGCGCAGCACACCGGGGGCGTCGATCGTGGTCCCGAGGGAGCCGAGCATCGCCTGTCCGAGGAAGAAGGCGGCGAAGCTGGTGACCAGGCCGACGGCCAGGGCGAGTGCGGCGGCCACGGCGATCTTGCTGAACAGGAAGGTGGCGCGCTGCGGCACCGCGGCCAGCGAGACTCGGATCATGCCCGTGCTGTACTCGTTGGAGACGACGAGCACCCCGAAGACGATCATGGCGAGCTGGCCGAGGGTCATGCCCGCGAAGCTCACCACCGTGGCGTCGAAGGAGAGCCGCTCACGCAGCGGCAGGTCGTCGTACTGGCTCTTCGACAGTGCGGAAATGAGCATCCCCAGAGCGAGAGTGACCACCACGGCCAGCGACAGTGTCCACACGGTGGACGCGACTGACCGGATCTTTGTCCACTCGGACCGGATCACCTGGACGGCCGCCATCCCTCACGCTCCCTTCCAGCCGGTGCCCCAGTCCCGCGGCACCGGAGCGGGCCCGGCGTGTGCGTGGTACTCCACCGAATCCGCCGTCAGCTGCATGAACGCCTCCTCCAGCGAGGCCTGCTGCGGGCTCAGCTCGTGCAGCACGATCCCGTTCCGTGCGGCCAGTTCCCCGATCCGCTCGGCCTTGCCGCCCTCCACCTCCAGCACGCCGCCTCCCGCTTGCACGACGGTGATGCCGTCCTCGTGCAGGACGTCCAGGAGCCGCTCGCGTTGCGGAGACCGGATCCGGACGAAACTGCGCGAGTTCTGCCGGATGAAGTCCGCCATCGAGGTGTCGGCGAGCAGCCGCCCCTGCCCGATGACCACGAGATGATCGGCGGTCAGCGCCATCTCGCTCATGAGATGACTGGACACGAACACCGTCCGGCCCTGCGCGGCCAGCGATTTCATCAGGTTCCGGATCCAGTGGATCCCCTCGGGATCGAGCCCGTTGACCGGCTCGTCGAACATCAGGATCCGCGGATCACCGAGCAGCGCGGCCGCGATCCCGAGCCGCTGGCCCATGCCGTACGAGAATCCCTTGGCCTTCTTCCTCGCCACGGCGGTGAGCCCCACGGTGTCGAGCACCTCGTCCACCCGTTGCCGGGGGATCCCGTTGCTCTGCGCGAGACAGAGCAGATGGTTGAAGGCGGTGCGCCCACCGTGCACGGCCTTCGCGTCCAGCAGGGCACCGATGTACGTGAGCGGGTCCTTCAACTGGGCGTAGTGCCTGCCGTCGATCCGGACGTCCCCGGCGGTGGGCCGGTCCAGGCCGAGGATCATCCGCATGGTCGTGGACTTCCCGGCGCCGTTGGGCCCGAGAAACCCGGTCACGATGCCGGGCCTGACCATGAAGGTGAGGCCGTCGACCGCCACCTTGTCGCCGTACCGCTTGGTCAGCCCAGCCAACTCGATCATGCGGCCACGCTAAGACGGGTGTTGGACGGCTGCCACTTGAGCGGCGCCCCGCGCGACCTTGGCCCGCAGCCGTGAACCCGGCCCCGCCAAGGAGCCGCCCGGGCACACGAAAGGGGCGGTGGGAGCGAGTCCCACCGCCCCTCACGGCGTCGGTCGACTACCGGGACTGCTGCGCCGGAACGCCCCGGGAGATCGGCTCGTCCTCGGCAGGGGTGCCGGCGGCGGCGACCGCGGCGCCGGTCAGCGTGGCGAGCATCTCGCGGACGTTCGTCAGCTGGGCGTTGATGCTGTCGCGGCGGTTGGTGAGAGCGGCCAGCTCGCGCTCGGATTCCGAACGGATCCGGTCGGCCTTGGCGTTGGCGTCGGCCACGATGTCCTCGGCCTGGCGCTGGGCCGTCTCCACCGTCTGGCGGGCGCGGCGCTCGGCGTCCGTGCGCAGCTTCTCCGCCTCCAGACGGAGCTGCTCGGCGCGGTGCTCGATCTCGGCGAGGCGCTTCTCGGCCTTCTGCTGGCGGGAGGCCAGGTCGCGCTCGGACTGCTCGCGGCGCTTGGCCAGGTTCGTCTCGAAGTCGGCGGCGGCCTGCGCGGCCTTGGCGCGGGTCTCCTCGAAGAGGGCGTCCGCCTCCTCGCGCTTGGACTGCGCGTCCTTCTGCGCCTCGGAGCGCAGCTGGGAGGCGTCGCTCTTGGCCTTCTCGACGATCCGGACGCCCTCGTCCTCGGCCTTGGTCTTGCGCTCCGCGGCGAACGACTCGGCGTCGTTGCGGACCTGCTGGGCCGCCGACTCGGCGAGCTCGCGGTGCTGCTCGGCCGCGCGCCGGGCCTCATCACGCAGATCCTTCGCCTCTTCCTCGGCGAGGCGCAGGATCTTCTCGACCCGTGCACCGAGACCCGCGTACGACGGCTCGGCGTCGGTGATCTGCGCCTGGGCGTTCTGCGTCTCGAGGTGGAGCTCCTCGATGCGCTTCTCCAGAGCGGTGATGCGGGCGAGAGCGCTGTCACGGTCGGAGACGAGCTTGGAGATACGTTCGTCCACCTGAGCGCGGTCGTACCCACGCCGCACAAGCTCGAAGCCGTAGGGGGAAGTGTCGCTCATGGGATTCCTGTCGAATGAGACCGGTGAGGTGATAGGTGGAATCCTAGGGGCCGAAGCGGTGTGTCATCGAGCGGATACGTGTTTGATCTGGAGAATGACACCTCTTTTGGGTGGCTGACCGCGGGACGGCTTGCCAAAGACCAGGGCAAAGCCCCCAGAAGACCCCGGAATCCGTCCCGCCCGCTAGCCGTCCGACTGCTTGCCACCCGATCGGGGGGCGCCCACGCTGGCGCCCGCCTTGACTCCGCCGTCCTTGCCGGACGCCGGGGTCTCGAAGGACTCCAGCGCCTCCAGGACGTCCTGGACCCGCGAGATCTCGGCGTTGATGTCCTCGCGCCGGCGCACCAGGATCTCCAGCTCGCGCTTTCCTTCCTCGACCGTGCGCCGGGCCTCGCGGATCGCCTCGGCCTTCAGCTCCTCGGCCTCCCTGACCAGGGTGGCCTTCTTCTGCTCGGCCTCCTTGAGCAGGCCCTCCGCCTTCTTGACGGCGGCGATCCTGACCTTGCCCGCCTCGGAGCTGGCCTCCGACACCAGCTCCTTGGCCTTCGCCTGCGCCTTGGCCAGCTGCTCCTCGGCCGCTTTGATCAGCGCGTCGCAGCGGTCGCCGGTGGACTTCATCGTCTCGGCGGCCTCGCGGCGGGCCCGCTCGTGCAGCTCCTCGATCTCGGTGGTGATGCGGTCGCGCAGCTCCTCCGCGCGCTCCCTGATGGCGGTCGCGTCCCGGCGGGCGCCGACCAGCAGCTCGTCCGCGTCCGTGCGAGCCTTCTCGACCCGCGAGTTGCCCTCGACGGTCGCCTCGGACACGAGCCGCTCGGCCTCGTTGCGGGCCGCGCCCACCATCGTGTCCGCCTGCGACTCCGCGTCCGTGGTGGCCTGCAGTGCCTGCTGCTGGGCCTCGGTGAGCAGCTTGTCGGCCTCGGCCGTGGTCTCCGTGATCAGCGTGTCGACCTGCTCGGCCGCCTCCGAACGCCGCTTGTTGGCGTCCTTGCGGGCCTCGTCGAGGGTCCGCTCGGCCTGCTCGCGCGCGGAGTTGACGAGCCGCTCGGACTCGACCTCCGCGTCCGCCCGGAGCCGCTCGGACTCACTGCGCAGCCGCTCCGCGTGCTGCTGGGCCGAGCCGACCGTCTCGGCGGCCTCGGCGCGCAGCCGCTCGGAGTCGCCGGTGGCGTCCGAGATGAGCTGCTCGGCACCCGCGACGGCCTCGGCACGGACCCGGTCCGCCTCGGCGACCGTCTCCGACTGCAGCCGCTCCGCCTCGTTGCGGGCCTCGGTGATGAGCGTGTCCGCCTGGGTCGCCGCGTCCGAGCGCATGCGGTTGGCGTCCTCGCGGGCGTCCGCCCGGGTGCGTGAGGCGGCCTGGTCGGCCTCGGCGAGCGCGTCCGACGCTTCCGTGCGCACCCGCTGGGCGTGCCCGGACGCGTCCGAGCGCAGCTGCTCCGACTCCGCGATCGCCTCCGCGACCGTACGCTCGGCGAGCGCCTTGGCGGCCTCGGTCTCCTCGTTCGCCTCGCGCCGCACCCGCGATGCGTCCTCGCTCGCCCGCTCCCGCTCGGCGTAGGCGTCTGCGCGGACCCGGTCCGCCTCCTCCTCGGCCTCCCTGCGGGTACGGTCCGCCGCGTGCTCGGCGGCCGAGCGCAGCCCGGTGATCTCCTCCTGCGCCTGCTCGTGCAGCCCGGTGACGGAGTCCCGCACCTGCTGGGCGTGCTGCTCGGCGGCGGACACCATCTCGGTGGCACGCCGGTCGGCCTCCTCGACCAGCCGGGTCGCCTCGGTCTGCGCGTCCTCCACGCGCCTGCGCGCCGAGGCCAGCAGCTCCTCGCTCTGCTCGCGGGCCCGCTCGCGCTCCTGGTCGGCCTCGCCCCGCGCGGCACCCAGCAGCTCCTCGGCCTCGCGGCGGCGCCGCGCTGCCTCCTCCTGCGCGGCGGCCAGCGTCTCGGACGCCTCGGTGCCGAGCCGCTCGGCGGCGGCCTGCGCCTCCGCGCGGACCCGGTCGGCCGTGTCCTGGGCCTCGGCCTTCAGCCGTTCGGCCTCGGCCGCGGCCTCCGCACGCAGTCGTACGGCGACGGCCTCGCCCTCGGCACGCGAGGCGGACGCGTCGGACGCGGCCTCCGTGCGCAGCCGTTCGGCCTCGGCCTCGGCCTGCTGCTGGAGCGTACGGATCCGCTCGGCGGCCTCGGCGCGCAGCCGCTCGCTCTCCTCGGCGGCCTCCCGGCGGATCCGGGCCGCCTCCTCGCGGGCGTCGACGAGCGCCTGCTCGGCCGCCGTCAGCCGCTCCTGGGTCTCCGTCTGCAGCCGGGTCAGGTCCTCGGCGGCCTCGGCACGACGGGCCTCGACCGCGCGCTCGGTCTCCTCGCGCAGCTCACGGGCGGCCTTCTCGGCGTCCGCCTTGACCGTCTCCGCCTGCTCGTCGGTCTCCGCACGGAGCCGCTCGGCCTCCTTGCGGGTGCGCTCCAGGGTCTCCTCGGCCTGCCGGCGCAGCGTGGTGGCCCGCTCGATGGCCTCGGTACGGACCTTCTCGCTGTCCGTGGTCGCCTTCTGCCGCAGCTCGTCGGCGTCCGCCTTGGCCTTGGACAGCAGCTCCTCGGCGGACTTGGCCGCCTCCTCGATCTGCGCCACGGCCTCCCGGCGGGCCTCGGCGCGGATCGACTCGCCCTCGGCGACCGCGTCGGCGCGCAGCTGCTCGGCCTCGCCGCGCAGCCGGCGGGCCTCCTCCTGCAGCTCGACCGTCTTGGCGCGGTACTCCTTGGTGTCGTCCTTCGCCGCGCCCTTGAGCTGCTCGGCGATGTCGTGTGCCTCGGCGCGCAGCCGGTCGGCCTCGGACTCGGCCTCCGTGCGGATCCGCTCGGCCTCCTCGGCCGCGGACTTGGTGGTGTTCCTGGCTTCCTCCGCCGCCTTGTTGAGGACGTCCTCGGCGGTCTTGGCGGCCTTGGACAGCTGGGTCGCGCTCTCCTCGGCGGTGATCGTACGGGCCTTCTCGGAGGCCTCCGCGACGATCTTCTCGGCCTCGGCACGCGCGTCGGCCACCTGCTGCTCGGCCTCGGCCCTGGTGGTCTCGGCCTCCTTGGTGGCCTCGCTGACCAGCCGGGCGACCTGCTCCTTCGCCGTACGCGTACGGGTCTCGTTGGCGGCCTCGGCGCTGGACAGGGTCTTGGCGGCGGCCTCCTTGGCCTCCGCGACCAGCTTCTCGGCCTCGGACGACGCCTTGCGCAGGGACTCCTCGGCCTGCGCCATGCGCTCCTCGGCGGCCCGGCTCAGCTCGGCGGACTGCCGGCGGGCGGTGTCCGACTCGCTGACGGTGGAGCTGCGCAGCTGCTCGGCGTGGTCGGTGGCCTCCTGGGCCTGCGTGGAGGCGGCGTTCAGCAGCCGCTCGGCGTCCGTGCGGGCGCGGCGCAGGATCTGCTCGGCCTCCGCGCGGGCCGTCTCGGCGTCGGTCTGCAGCCGCTCCCGGGCCTCCCGGGTCAGCCGCTCGGTCTCCGTGCGGGCGGCGGCCATCGCCTGCTCGGCCTCGCCGCGGGACTCGTCGAGGAGCCGACGGGCCTGCGACTCGGTCCGGGCGCGCAGCTGCTCGGCCCACGCCACGTTCTCGTTGACGTGCGATTCGACCGTCTGCCGGCGCTCGGCCAGCTCCTGGTCCAGCTGCTGCCGGCGGGTGACCGCCTCCTGGTGCAGCTCGGCCTGCAGCCGGGCAGCCTGCTCGGCGTGCTCCTGCAGGATGCGCTGGGTCTGCGCACGGGCCTGGCTCAGCTCCCGCTCGGCGTCCTGGCGCAGCTGGTCCGCCTGGATCTGGGCATTGCGGAGCAACTGCTCGGCCTGATAGCCGATGTCACCGCCGTCATAGGCGGGCCGGGTCATCAGGGTGCGTCGCGCCTCGTGCAGCTTGGCGCGCAGCACCTCGACCTGGTAGCCGAGGTCCTCGGCGTGCTGGATCGCCTTTTCCCGCTCGGTCTTCAGCCGCTTCATCTCGGCCTCGAACCGAGAGAGGTGGTCGACGTCAGCCGCCGGCTCTCGCTCCTGGCTCTCGTAGCCCCGCACTGCGCGGTCCCATCCGTCCCCTGGTCAGCTTCTCCAACGAGCTCCGTCCAACCGCCGAACGGGGCCCCCGGGGAATGGTGTCAGATCAACGGCGGAGCACGGGCTGCTGCCCCGACGCTCGTCCCCCGAAACCCGGACCCCGGCGTGCGGTCGCCCCGGTTGTGGCGACGACCGCCCCCAACCCTACCGGCCCATATGTACGGGGGTCAGTGCTCGGGCGACTCAACAGGGGCCGAAGTGACCAGTTCCGTCAGGACACCATGGCAATCCTTGGGGTGCAGGAAGGTGATCCGCGACCCCATGGAGCCGCGTCGTGGCTCGTCGTACAGAACGCGTACGCCCTTGCCGCGGATCTCCTCGGAGTCCCCGTCCACATCCGCCGTACCGAAGGCGATGTGGTGCACGCCCTCCCCGTTCTTGGCCAGCCACTTGCCCACCGCCGAGTCCTCCCGGGTCGGCTCCAGCAGCTGGAGGTAGGAGGCGCCGCCGTCGGACGTCTCGTTGATCTTGAGCATGGCCTCCCGCACGCCCTGTTCCTCGTTGACCTCGGTGTGGAACACCTCGAAGCCGTACGTGGCCCGGTAGAACTCGACGGTCGCGTCGAGGTCGTGGCAGGCGATCCCGATGTGGTCGATTCGCGTCAGCATGGAATCAGTGCAGCGCTACGGAGGTGGTTACGCAACGTGCGCGCGATCACACCGGCGGCCCGATGACGGCGTGGACTACCCCTCAGTACATTCGAAGTAAACCCTCGTTCACTCCTCGGCTGTGCAGGCCGGTAAGGGGATCGCAGCTCATGTCTTCTGGTACTTCTGGGACGAACAGCTCGGTGATCGTCGCGGGCGCGCGCACGCCCATGGGACGACTGCTGGGCTCGCTGAAGTCCTTCTCCGGAGCCGATCTCGGCGGCTTCGCGATCAAGGCCGCCCTCGACCGTGCGGGGATCGGCGGCGACCAGGTGCAGTACGTGATCATGGGGCAGGTGCTCCAGGCCGGTGCGGGACAGATCCCGGCCCGCCAGGCCGCGGTCAAGGCCGGCATCCCGATGAGCGTCCCGGCGCTCACCATCAACAAGGTGTGTCTGTCCGGCCTGGACGCCATCGCCCTCGCCGACCAGCTGATCCGCGCCGGCGAGTTCGACATCGTGGTCGCCGGCGGCCAGGAGTCCATGACCAACGCCCCCCACCTGCTGCCGAAGTCCCGCGAGGGCTTCAAGTACGGGGCGATCGAGATGCTCGACGCCATGGCCTACGACGGCCTGACCGACTCCTTCGAGGGCATCGCCATGGGCGAGTCGACGGAGAAGCACAACACGCGCCTGGGCATCGCGCGCCCCGAGCAGGACGAGATCGCCGCGCTGTCCCACCAGCGCGCCGCGGCCGCCCAGAAGAACGGCATCTTCGAGGCCGAGATCACCCCGGTCGAGATCCCGCAGCGCAAGGGCGAGCCGGTCGTCTTCAGCAAGGACGAGGGCATCCGCGGCGACACCACCGCGGAGTCCCTGGGCAAGCTGCGCCCGGCCTTCACCAGGGACGGCACGATCACCGCCGGCACCTCCTCGCAGATCTCGGACGGCGCGGCGGCCGTGGTCGTGATGAGCAAGGCCAAGGCCGAGGAGCTGGGCCTGGAGTGGCTCGCGGAGATCGGCGCGCACGGCAACGTGGCCGGCCCGGACAACTCACTGCAGTCCCAGCCGTCCAACGCCATCCAGCACGCCCTGAAGAAGGAGGGCCTGGAGGTCTCCGACCTCGACCTCATCGAGATCAACGAGGCCTTCGCCGCGGTCGCCGTGCAGTCAATGAAGGACCTCGGCGTGTCCACGGAAAAGGTTAACGTCAACGGTGGTGCGATCGCCCTGGGTCACCCGATCGGCATGTCCGGCGCCCGCCTCGTGCTCCACTTGGCGCTGGAGCTCAAGCGCCGGGGCGGTGGCGTCGGCGCGGCCGCGCTGTGCGGTGGCGGCGGTCAGGGCGACGCACTGGTCGTGCGGGTCCCGAAGGCCTGAGTTCTCTGTACGTCTGTGAAGTGAACGGAGCTGTTTGATGCAGGACGTCTCCTCTCTGGTGGCCCAGGCCAGGGAAGGCCGACCGCGGGCCGTGGCCCGGCTCATCTCCCTGGTGGAGGGGGCGTCCCCGCAGCTCAGGGAGGTCATGGCGGCGCTCGCCCCGCTGACCGGCAACGCGTATGTGGTGGGTCTGACCGGCTCACCCGGCGTCGGCAAGTCGACCTCCACCTCCGCCCTCGTCACTGCGTATCGCAAACAGGGCAAACGGGTCGGCGTCCTGGCCGTCGACCCGTCGTCCCCGTTCTCCGGCGGTGCCCTGCTCGGTGACCGGGTGCGTATGTCGGACCATGCCTCCGACCCCGGTGTCTACATCCGCTCGATGGCGACCCGCGGCCACCTGGGCGGCCTCGCCTGGGCGGCCCCGCAGGCGATCCGCGTCCTGGACGCGGCGGGCTGCGATGTGGTCCTGGTGGAGACGGTCGGTGTCGGCCAGTCCGAGGTGGAGATCGCCTCCCAGGCCGACACGTCCGTGGTGCTGCTGGCCCCGGGCATGGGCGACGGCATCCAGGCGGCGAAGGCCGGCATCCTGGAGATCGGTGACGTCTACGTCGTCAACAAGGCCGACCGGGACGGCGCCGACGCCACGGCCCGCGAACTGAACCACATGCTGGGCCTGGGCGAGTCGCGAGGTCCCGGCGACTGGCGCCCGCCGATCGTCAAGACGGTCGCGGCCCGCGCGCAGGGTGTGGACGAGGTGGTCGAGGCCCTGGAGAAGCACCGGGCCTGGATGGAGGAGCGCGGCGTCCTCAGCGAGCGCCGCAGGGCCCGCGCGGCCCGTGAGGTGGAGACGATCGCGGTCACGGCCCTGCGCGAACGCATCGACGACCTCCACGGCGACCGCCGCCTCAGCTCCCTGGCGGAGCGCATCGTCGCAGGCGAACTGGACCCGTACCGCGCGGCGGACGAACTGGTGACGGGCCTGACGGAGGGCTGAGCCGCCCGACTCCGGGACGGGATCGGGAGCGGCCCGGCCCGGGACGTTCGGCTGGAGGCCTCGTGGCGGGGCTGCTGATCGGCCGGCTGCCGTTGCCCGTCTGCTCCGCCCCGGCGGGCGGGGCCGCCCTCGTGACGGCTGCGGCTGCGGCCGTCGTGCCGCCGGGGCGGCACGGGTGGGTGATGGGGGTCCCCCGCTCGAGCGAAGTCGAGAGTGGGGGAGGAACCCCCGGTGAGGCGCCCCGGTGCCGCCGGGTCCTGCGACCCACCCCCCGCCCGGCCCGAGGCCTCCGCCCGGCTCAGGGGCGCCCCCGCTGCCCCCTCAGGTGCTCGGCGATCGGCTTGAGTGCCTTGTCCAGCTCTATCAACGCATCCGACGACAGCAGATCGATGAAATGCCGCCGCACCGACGCCACGTGGTGCGGCGCGACCTTCTTCATCGTCTCCATGCCGTGCTCCGTCAGCACGGCATACAGGCCCCGCCGGTCGGACTCGCAGTTCTCGCGCCGCACCAGGTTCGCGTTCTCCATCCGCGTGATCTGGTGCGAGAGCCGGCTCTTGGACTGCAAGGTGGCGGAGGCCAGGTCGCTCATCCGCATCCGCACGTCTTCCGACTCGGACAGATTTACGAGGATCTCGTAGTCGTTCATAGTCAGGCCGAACGGCTGCAGATCCTTTTCGAGCTGGTACGTCAACAGCCTGTTGACCTCCAGGTGGGTGCGCCAGGCGCACTGCTCCGCATCGGTCAGCCAGCGCGTGGCCGTCTCGGTCTCCATGAATGAAGTCTACCTAAGAAGTTGAATGACGAACTACTTTGGATGATGTGACAGTGCGCACGCGTTCGACGTCACACTCCGCAGACTACCGCTCACAGCCCGAAGCGACGCTGGAGGTCCCCCAGCTGTCCGGGAAGGCGCGGTACGCCCGCTGATTGCGGACCGTGTCCACCCGGTGTCACTCCGCCACCACCCGGGACCCCGGGCTGGGGCGGAATCGCCCCCGTCGCCTGCTCGGCCATGAGGGTCTCACTCGACTGCAGCAGGACCGTCCCGGCCCCCACGAACTCGAACTGGTGCTCCTCGCCGGAGGCCCCGCCCAGGCCCGTCATTGCACGTAGACCGCCCATGACGCCGGTCAGATACCCGTGGTCGTAGTGATGGCACGGTGACGGGCAGTCGGCCCACCCGACCAGCGCCTGCGGGTCCACCCGGATCGGAGGTTCCATGAACACCACCGGACCGTTAGATGCGGCCACAAACTTGCCGGTTCCGATAAGGGTCAGAAAACCCGGCACGATCGACTGTTTGAGCGCGAGACTTGGCTGAAAAGCGAGCAGATTGCCCGCGCGAATGGTCAAGTTCCCGTCTTCGAGGTCGTAGGAGTTGACGTCGAAGGCCCGGTCGGCCAGCAGCATCTTGCCCGAGCCCGCCGCCACGACCCAGTCGCTGGCGTGCAGAGGCGAATGGAACGACGTGCGGACAAGTCGGTCGAGTCGGCCGTGCCCGATGCCGTTGAACTCGATCGCCCCGTAGTAGGCGATCATCTTCCCCTTCTGCAGGAACCACTGCCCGCTCTTGAGCTCGACGCAGAACGTGTACTTGTTCACGTTGTCGTCGACGGGGAGGGTCATGGGGTCGTGCACCACCGGGCCGCCGGGAGTTCCGTACGCGCTCACAGCTTCTCCTCCGAGGCCTGGACGTACACCGTGCCGCTGCCGCTCAGCTCCAACTGGAACGCCTCACCGGAGCCCCGGCCCACCATGTCGCGCCAGCCGAGCGCGGTGGAGAGCTTGTTGCGGACGTCGCCGTGGTGGGCGACGTAGGCCTGCGGGTCCACATGGACCGGGCGCTGGGGAGTGATCGGGATCTCGAAGACGCCGCCGTGCGCCATCACGGCCACCGAGCCCTGGCCCTGGAGGGTGGTGGTGAACAGACCCTGCCCGGTGACCTGCCCCCGGACCAGGCCCATGACCCCGCCCTGCGATCCCATGAACATCGTGCCCTGCTGCAGCGTGCCCTCGAAGGCGAGCAGCCGGTCGGCCTCGACGTAGAGGGTGTCGCCGGAGAGGCCGATGACGTGCACATGGTGGCCGCCGTGGCCGAAGAAGACGGTGCCGCTGCCCTCGACGGTCATCAACGGTGTCGCCTCGCCGGCCACCCGCCGCCCGAGCATGGACATCAGCCCGCCCTGCCCGCCCTGGACGTTGGGCGTGAAGGACACGTCCCCCTTGTAGGCGAGCATCGCCCCGCGCTGGCTGAACAGCCGCTGCCCGGGCAGCACGGTCGCCTCGACCATCTTGGAGTTGATCTCCCGGAAGCTCATCTCACAGGTCCCCCGCGATCGTGTTCCGCTCGCTCGGCTGCACATAGACCAGCCCGTCGCCCTCGAAGCGGATCTGGAAGGCCTCGCCGCCGCCCTCCCCGAGGAGCGTGCGGAACGTCACACCGGACTGGAAGGACTGCCGGACGTTCCCCTGGTGGGCGATGTAGGCGCCCGGGTCGACCGTCAGCGGGTACTGCGGGCTGACCCGGAGCACCACGGCCGGGCCGTCGGAGACGATCGCCGCCTGACCGTGCCCCTCGACGGTCGTCGTGAACAGCCCGTTGCCCTGCGAGGCGCCGCGCAGCCCGGTGAACGTCGTGCCCGTCCGGAGCCCCGCGTCGGTCGCGAGCAGATTGCTCGACTCGACGTAGAGCTTGTCCCCCTGGAGGCCGACCAGGTTGATCTCCGAGGCCCGGTCCGCGAACCAGCACGTCCCGTGGCCCCTCACCTCCATCACCGTCATCTGCTCGCCGGTGAGCCGCCGGGTCACCATCCCGCGCAGCCCCTCGCCGCCACCACTCAGCTTCTTGAAGGCCATCTGCCCGTCGTACGCGACCATCGAGCCGTTCTTCGCCTTCACGGCGTCCCCGGTCACGTCGACGGCGAGTACCTTGCTCCCTTGGAGTCGGAACATCGCCACGCTGCGAAAGTAGCGGTGGCGCGGGCCGGCGGACCAGGGCCCGTGGGTGGAGAGCGACCCTGAGCGCACCCCTAGGTGCGCCGTTTGCCACAATGGGCGAACGCTTGTGCTTCTGTTCACAAAGCGGATCGCACAGCCGATCACGACGCGACCGCGCCCTCAGCGACTCCCACCGAAGGTGACCCGTGGATCTCAAGACCGCCACCGCCCTCCGCCGCCTCCGCCTGGTCTCGGCGCCGGAGGCCGTGTCCTTCCTCGTCCTGCTCCTCTGCTCGGTCCTGAAGCGGACCACGGAATTCAACGCGGTGCCCGTGATGGGCGCGGTCCACGGCGTCCTGTTCCTCCTGTACGTGATCTTCTGGGCGGACGCCTGGAACCGCACCAGGTGGGGCTTCGGGACCGCGGCCCTCTACTTCGTCCTCTCCGTGCTGCCCACCGGCGGCTTCTTCGCGGAGCGCAAGCTGCGCCGCGAGGCCGAGAGCGCCGTCATCGCCGCCCGCGCCCGCAAGGAAGGAGTCGTGAACGCATGATCGTCGCCTTCTCCGTGACACCCCTGGGCGTCGGCGAGGACGTGGGGGAGTACGTCGCCGACGCCGTCCGTGTGGTGCGCGAGTCGGGCCTGCCCAACCGCACCGACGCCATGTTCACGTCGATCGAGGGGGAGTGGGAGGAGGTCATGGGCGTCGTCAGGCGCGCCGTGGCCGCCGTCGAGGAGCGGGCCCCGAGGGTGTCCCTCGTCCTCAAGGCCGACATCCGACCCGGCGTGACCGACGGGCTCACCTCCAAGGTCGAGACCGTCGAGCGGCACCTGGCGGGGTAGCGCCGGCCGATCCCCTTGAACCCCGGCCCTTTGGGGGCCGGGGTTTTCTTGTCCCCGGTCTTTGAGCGATCGCTCAAAGAGGTGTACTTTCCCTCCCAGACAGTTTGAGCAGACGCTCAAACGCCACTCCGACGTGGGGGAACACCATGGGTCTCTACATAGAGACGCATATCCGCGCCGACCTGGACGATCTCTGGGCGCGTACCCAGGACCCCGCCCTGCACCAGCGCTGGGACCTGCGGTTCACGGAGATCGACCACCTCCCGCGCGCGGACGGCGAGCCGCAGCGCTTCCGGTACGCCGTGCGCGTCCTGCCGTTCCTCACGGTGTCCGGCACCGGAGTCGCCGCGGGCGAGAAGGAGCGGCCCGACGGCACCCGCACCTCCGCCCTGCGCTTCGTCTCCCCGCACCCCCTGTCGCTGCTCGCCGAGGGCAGCGGGTACTGGCGGTACGTGCCCGAGGGGCAGGGCGTCCGCTTCCTCACCGGCTACGACTACCGCCCCCGCTGGGGCGCCTTCGGCGCGCTCGCCGACCGGCTGGTGTTCCGGCCGCTGATGGGCTGGGCGACCGCCTGGTCCTTCGACCGGCTGCGGCTGTGGCTGGAGCGGGGCATCACCCCCGAGCGCGCCCTGGTCAACTGGCTGGCCGAGCTGGCGGTCCGCGCGCTCGTGCTGACCGTGTGCCTGACCGGCCTGGGGCTGGAGTCCCTCGTCCACGTCTTCGGTGCCCTCGGGGCCACCGTGGCGTACCTGTGCCCGCTGCTGCTGGTGGTCGCGACGTCCCTCGCCCTCCTCAAGGCACCGCTCGCCTGCACCCCGGCAGCGCGCCGCTGCCTGCGCGCCCCTCTCACCCAGGTGTGCGCACCCCGCCTTCTGCACACCCTGGAGAAGCACGGATGACCCCGACGACCTCGATGTTCCGCACGGTGATGGGCGACGACTTCGACCGTCTCCACCCCCAGCTGCAGCGCCGCTTCTCGGTCGGCCTGGCGAGCGGGGAGGCCTGCACCGGCCGCGGTGTCATGGACCGGATCTGGCACGGACCGGCGTTCGTGAGGCCGTTCCTGGCCCTCGGTGCCACACGCAACATCCTCGTCCCGAAGGCCGGCCGTGACATCCCCTTCGTGATCGAGAACGTGCCGTACACCGACACCTACGGCCGTGAGACGGTGACCTTCGTGCGCACCTTCGACCTGCCCGGCCGCCCCCGCCGCTTCGACGCCCAGATGGTGCTCAGCCCCAAGGGAGACCGCGTCCTCGACTACCTCGGCACCCACCAGCACCTCGCCGGCGAACTCCATCTCGGCGCCGAGCCCGACGGCTCGCTGCTCATCCGCTCCGGCGAGCACCGCTTCCGGGAGGGCCCGGTGGACGTGCGCGTACCGGAGCTCCTCGGTGCCACGGCCGAGGTGCGCGAGTCCTACGACGACGCGGCCGGCCGCTTCCGGATCCGGGTGAAAGTGGTGAACCGCCGCTTCGGTCCGCTCTTCGGCTACGAGGGCTCCTTCACGGCCTCGTACCGGAACGTCCGCGCCCGCGGGGTGCGGCCCGGACTGCGCCCGGTGCGGGAGGAGGCGCGCGCATGAGCCCGGAGACGGCGAAGTCCCAGGAGACGAAGACCAAGCTTCTGGAGGGCGCGCTGCGCACGCTCACCGAGCAGGGCATCGCCAAGACCTCGGCCCGTACGGTGGCCTCGACGGCCGGAGTCAACCAGGCGCTGGTCTTCTACCATTTCGGATCGGTGGACGAGCTGCTCGCCGCCGCCTGCCGCTACGGTGCCGAGAAGTCCGTGGCGCAGCACCGCCCCCGGCTCGCCTCGGTCGCCTCCCTCTCCGAGCTGCTCGCCGTCGGCCGCGACATCCACGAGCAGGAACGGGGCGGCGGTCATGTGGCCCTCCTCGGCCAGCTCCTGGCCGGTGCCCAGACCCATGCCGCCCTCGGCCCGGCCACGGCCGCCGGTCTCGATCTGTGGATCGCCGAGATCGAGCAGGTGCTCCGCCGGGTGCTCGCTTCGACGCCCTTAGCGGAGTTCGCCGACCCGGCCGGCCTGGCCCGAGCCGTCGCCGCCTCCTTCGTCGGCGTCGAGCTGTACGAGGGCGTGGACGAGGCGGGTGCGCACGCGGCCCTGGACGCCCTGGAACAGCTGGGCGCGCTGGTCGCGGCCCTGGACGCGCTGGGCCCGGTCGCCCAGCGTGCGGTCCGTCACCATCTGCGGCGCACGAGCCGCGGCTGACCGGGGGAGGGCTTCCGTCAACCTCGTATCGAGGTGTCACCCTTCGCAAAAAGAGGTGTCACCCTTCGCGGGAAGGTGACGGACATCACTCGGATGTCTGCCGGGCGACCGAAGGCCGAGACGGGGCTGACCGCCATATGACCGGCCGGTAGGGTCTGATGACGTGCCGAAGCCTCTCAGCCTTCCCTTCGACCCCATCGCCCGCGCCGACGAGCTCTGGAAGCAGCGCTGGGGAAACGTGCCCGCCATGTCCGCGATCACCTCGATCATGCGGGCGCAGCAGATCCTGCTGGCCGAGGTCGACGCGGTGGTCAAGCCGTACGGACTGACCTTCGCGCGCTACGAGGCGCTGGTGCTGCTCACCTTCTCCAAGGCCGGTGAGCTGCCGATGTCCAAGATCGGCGAGCGGCTGATGGTGCACCCCACGTCCGTGACGAACACCGTGGACCGGCTGGTGAAGTCCGGTCTGGTGGCCAAGCGCCCCAACCCCAACGACGGCCGCGGCACCCTTGCCGTCATCACGGAGAAGGGCCGCGAGGCGGTCGACGCGGCCACCCGTGACCTGATGGCGATGGACTTCGGCCTCGGGGTGTACGACGCCGAGGAGTGCGCGGAGATCTTCGCGATGCTGCGCCCGTTGCGGATCGCCGCACACGACTTCGACGACGAGTGACCCGGGGCAAGATCTCCCGGAACGGACGGTTACGCTCGACCGCATGAAGAAGAGCGTGCTGACCCGCTACCGCGTTTTGGCCTATGTCACCGGTGTCCTGCTGGTGCTCCTGTGTCTGAGCATGATCGCGAAGTACGGGCTGGACGTCGACGGTGCCGCCGACCTCACCCGGGTCGTCGCCATCGCGCACGGCTGGCTGTACGTCGTCTACCTGGTCTTCGCCTTCGACCTGGGTTCCAAGGCGAAGTGGCCGGTCGGCAAGCAGCTGTGGGTGCTGCTGGCGGGCACGATCCCGACCGCCGCCTTCTTCGTCGAGCGCAAGGTCAGCCGGGAGCTGGAGGCCAGGGTCGCCGACCCGGCCCCGGCCGTCGCCAAGGCGTAGTTCCACCGGGGTTCCAGCGCGATTCCACCGCCGTACGGCACTCGTACGGCGGTTGCCCATCGACATTTACTAGGACGTCCAAGTAAATTCGACGGTATGGACGCTCACGCCATCGAGGAAGGCCGCCGACGCTGGCAGGCCCGATACGACGCCGCGCGCAAGCGCGACGCAGACTTCACCACGCTCTCCGGCGATCCCGTGGAGCCGGTGTACGGACCCCGGTCCGGGGACACGTACGGGGGATTCGAACGGATCGGCTGGCCCGGGGAGTACCCCTTCACGCGCGGGCTCCATCCGACCGGCTACCGCGGGCGTACCTGGACGATCCGCCAGTTCGCCGGGTTCGGCAACGCCGAGCAGACCAACGAGCGGTACAAGATGATCCTCGCCGCGGGCGGCGGAGGACTGTCCGTCGCCTTCGACATGCCGACGCTCATGGGGCGCGACTCCGACGAACCCCGCTCGCTCGGCGAGGTCGGGCACTGCGGGGTGGCGATCGACTCGGCCGCCGACATGGAGGTCCTGTTCAAGGACATCCCGCTCGGTGACGTCACGACGTCGATGACGATCAGCGGACCCGCCGTACCCGTCTTCTGCATGTACCTGGTCGCCGCCGAGAGGCAGGGCGTGGACCCGTCGGTCCTGAACGGCACGCTGCAGACCGACATCTTCAAGGAGTACATCGCCCAGAAGGAGTGGCTCTTCCAGCCGGAGCCCCATCTGCGCCTCATCGGCGACCTCATGGAGTACTGCGCGGCCGGCATCCCCGCCTACAAGCCGCTGTCCGTCTCCGGCTACCACATCCGTGAGGCCGGGGCCACGGCCGCGCAGGAGCTGGCGTACACGCTCGCGGACGGCTTCGGCTACGTCGAGCTGGGGCTCTCCCGCGGGCTCGACGTGGACGTCTTCGCACCGGGGCTCAGCTTCTTCTTCGACGCGCACGTCGACTTCTTCGAGGAGATCGCCAAGTTCCGGGCGGCCCGGCGCATCTGGGCACGCTGGATGCGGGACGTGTACGGCGCGCAGAGCGACAAGGCGCAGTGGCTGCGGTTCCACACGCAGACCGCCGGTGTCTCGCTGACCGCGCAGCAGCCGTACAACAACGTGGTGCGGACGGCCGTGGAGGCGCTGGCCGCCGTGCTCGGCGGGACCAACTCGCTGCACACCAACGCCCTGGACGAGACGCTCGCGCTGCCGAGCGAGCAGGCGGCCGAGATCGCGCTGCGTACCCAGCAGGTGCTGATGGAGGAGACCGGGGTCGCCAACGTGGCGGATCCGCTGGGCGGCTCGTGGTACGTCGAGCAGCTGACGGACCGGATCGAGGCGGAAGCGGAGAAGATCTTCGAGCAGATCAAGGAACGGGGCCTGAGGGCGCACCCCGACGGCCGGCACCCGATCGGACCGGTCACCTCCGGCATCCTGCGCGGGATCGAGGACGGCTGGTTCACCGGCGAGATCGCCGAGTCGGCCTTCCAGTACCAGCAGGCGCTGGAGAAGGGCGACAAGAGGGTCGTGGGCGTCAACGTCCACCACGGCTCCGTCACCGGCGATCTGGAGATCCTGCGGGTCAGCCACGAGGTGGAGCGCGAGCAGGTGCGGGTGCTCGCCGAGCGGAAGGCGGCACGCGACGAGGGGGCCGTGCGGGCGGCGCTGGACGCCATGCTCGGCGCGGCCCGGTCCGGCGGCAACATGATCGAGCCGATGCTCGAGGCCGTGCGGGCCGAGGCGACGCTGGGCGAGATCTGCGGGGTGCTGCGCGACGAGTGGGGCGTGTACACCGAGCCCGCCGGCTTCTGACGGCGGACGCGAACGGGCCGGCGGTCTGTGCCGCCGGCCCGTTCGCATGCTGTCGCTCCGGATTCAGAACTGCTGCACGAAGTACGGCTCCACGGTCATCCAGCCGTTGCCCCGGGCGCCGTTGCGGGTGCCGTTGTCGCTCTGGGCGAGGGTGTACCAGGAGTCGACGTAGTCCGGGTCGTCCGTCCACCAGTCGTCCGGGATCGCGTCCAGGACGGCGTTCACCAGCGGGATGTAGGTGCCCTGGTCGGCGACGGTGAGCAGCACGGTGGCGATGGCCTTGGCGAGGTCGCGGTAGTTGGTGCTGCCGTCCTCCTCCATCATCACGGCGTCGGCCAGGTCGTACTTGTAGTTCGACCAGTTGACCAGGATCTGGTTCGGCCGGTACACCGTGCCGTCGTTGTCGAGGTAGGGCATGTCGACCGGGTCGACGCGGACCTTGCCGTCCTGGCCGAAGCCGGTGACCAGGGTGTAGATCTCGGCGTCGCCCTTGACCCAGGGCTCCTCGTCGTCCGAGAGCTCCACCGAGGTGATCCTGGTGGTCCAGAAGCCCGCGGTGGCCGAGGCGGCCTGTCCGGCGGCCTTCCGGGTGTCCGGCGCGGCGGTGGGCGCGGCAGCCGCGGAGGCGACACCGCGCCGCTGCAGCTCCGCCCCGAGGACCTCGAGGCCCGCGGCCAGCGCCTTGGACCCGTCGAGGTCGACGACGTACACCGGGTGTGCGGGCGCGGTGCGGGCGTCGAGTGTGTGCGCCCGGCCGTGGCTGTCGTAGGCGGTGACGGCGGTGGTGTCGTCGTCGGAGGCGGCCACGGCGACCCAGGGGGTGGTGCCGGCGGTCAGCGCGGCGCGCATGGAGTCGTCCCCGAGGCGCAGCCGGAGCAGCGAGCCGACCTTGCCGTCCAGGCCCTTGGCCGTGGCGATGCGGCGGTCGGCCGCGGCCAGCGCGGACTTCAGGGAGCCGTGGGCCAGGGGGGTGACGGCCACCTCGTGGGAGGCGAGGGCGGCCTTGCGGACGCGGGTGCGCCAGGCGGTATCGGTCAGCGACGCGGCGATGGCGCGCGCGGCCTGGTCCTCGGCCGAGGACACCGCGGACGAGGGAGCGGGGGAGCGGGGGGCCGCCGAGGCGGGCGGGGCGCCGAGGGTCTGCCCGGCGGTCAGGGCCACCAGGGATGCCGCGAGGGCGGCGAGGGTGCCGTACCGGCGGGGGTGACGGGGTCTCACGTGGATCGGTCCTCCTGGGCCAGTCGGGTCGCGCTGTCAGGTGGAGCGGGTGCTGCGAGGCACATCCATGCGGATCTATGCGAGTAGATGCCGTCCGAATAATGGCGGTGACATGACAGAACGGCAAGGGTTGCCGTCAAGGGGCCCGGTGAACATCGGGGAACGGGAAGCGGAGGCGATCCCACCGAACACCCCTGGGCGCCCTGGGTGGTTCGCCTCGCGGCGCCGCGCGCGTCCTGCGTGGCCTCGGCCGAGTCCCCGTCGTGTCGGTCGGGACCCGTGGGTGTCAGGGCCCCGCCGCGCCGAGCCCGTCCAGCAGGATCGTCGTGAAGCGTGCCGCCCAGTCGCAGTCGACCTGCTCGCAGGAGACGAGGGTGCGGTGCACGACCGCGCCGGCGATCACATCGAAGATCAGGTCGATCTGCGGGCCCGGGTCCGCCTCGTCCGGGGGAATTTCGCCGCGGTGCTGGGCGCGGCGACGCCCCTCGACCACCAGGCGCTTCTGCCGGTCCACGATCCTCTCCCGGATCCGTCCCCGCAGGGCCTCGTCGTGCGTGGCCTCGGCGACCACGGCCATCAGGGCGGTCTTGGTCGCGGGCTGCTCCAGCAGCTCGGCGAACTGCAGCACCACGCCCTCGACATCGGCCCGCAGGCTGCCCAGGTCCGGGAGGGACAGCTGGTCGAAGAGGGTGGCGAGGGCGTCCACCACCAGTTCGTTCTTGCCCGCCCAGCGGCGGTACACCGTGGTCTTCGCAACCCCGGCCCGGGTTGCCACGTCTCCCAACGTGAGTCCGGACCAGCCCAGTTCGTCCAGTGCCGCGCGGGTCGCGGCCAGGATCGCGGTGTCCGCTGCGGCATTGCGCGGGCGGCCCGTGCGGGGGGCTGGGGTGCTGCTCTGCATCCCCCGACCATAACCGGGGACGCCTGTGAAGCCGTGAGGGAGATCACCGGGGTGTGGTGTCGCGCGGGGCCCGGATGGCATTACGCTACGACTCGTAGCGAAAGCTTGCGCGGGACGTGCGTGAGTGACGCTACGAGCGACGACCGACCGACGACGCGACGCGGGGTGGGGACCCGGCGCATTTCGCATCGTTTTTCACACACGCGCGGGAACGGGGGAGGATAGACGCATGCAGCCACGGAACATGTCCATGAGCGGCGTCGTCGACCTCGCCGCGGTGAAGGCGGCCCAGGAGGCCAAGACCAAGGCCGAGCAGGCGCGCGCCGAAGCCGCCCGACAGGGTGGGGCGGGGGCCGTCTCTCCGGCCGAACTCGTCATTGATGTCGATGAAGCCGGTTTCGAGCGCGATGTCCTGCAGCGCTCCGCCGAAGTCCCCGTCGTCATCGACTTCTGGGCCGAGTGGTGTCAGCCCTGCAAGCAGCTGAGCCCGGTCCTGGAGCGACTGGCCGTCGAGTACGACGGGCGCTTCCTCCTCGCCAAGATCGACGTCGACGCCAACCAGATGCTGATGCAGCAGTTCGGGATCCAGGGGATCCCCGCTGTGTTCGCCGTCGTCGCGGGGCAGGCCCTGCCCCTCTTCCAGGGTGCGGCCGGCGAGCAGCAGATCCGGGAGACCCTGGACCAGCTGGTGGAGGTCGCCGAGCAGCGCTTCGGTCTGACCGGCCTGACCGTCGACCCCGACGCTCAGCCGGGCGAAGCCCCGGTGCGCGAGGTGCCGGCGGGGCCGTACGACGCCCTGCTGGAGGCCGCCGTGCAGGCGCTGGACGCCGGTGATCTGGGCGGCGCCATCCAGGCCTACGAGAACGTACTGAGCGACGACCCGGGCAACACGGAGGCCAAACTCGGTCTCGCCCAGGCCGAACTGCTCAAGCGGGTACAGGACATGGACCCGCAGCAGGTGCGCAAGGACGCGGCCGACAAGCCCGCCGACGCCGCGGCGCAGATCGCGGCCGCCGACCTCGACCTGGTGGGCGGTCATGTCGAGGACGCCTTCGGGCGGCTCATCGAGACCGTGACGCGCACGGCGGGTGACGACCGGGATGCGGTGCGCCGCCGCCTGCTGGAGCTGTTCGAGGTGGTGGGGCCCGAGGACCCGCGCGTGATCGGAGCGCGCCGAGCTCTGGCCCGAGCCCTGTTCTGACCAGTTACTAAACGCCACGGCTTGTGATGCCGGGGTGAAAGATTTGCCGACGAGACGTCAGAGCGGCCGCGTTTTACCAAATCTTGGTAATCGCGGCCGCTGTTACTCGCAGTAAATCGGGCCTGTTGATCTGTCTGGTTTCATCCAAGGATCAACCGTTTTGCTCTGCCCCTGAACGCCACCGAGCGTTGCCTTCCGAGACCGGCGGGTCGTTGTTCGGTTATACGGCCGTTACTAGCGAGTAACGAACCCCCTTGTGTCAGGCGCGAGAATGCACCACGATCGGCGACGCTCGGTCCATTCCCGTACCCCGGCAACCGGTTGGGTCGCGGGAGACTCTGGGTCCCCACCGAGCAGAGCCGGCGGCAGTGGCGCCGGGTCTAGGGCAGGGGGGTCTTCGCCAAGCCGGCGGAGCCTGTCCAGAGGTTGTGCGTGATGCGTGTCAGGCGCGACCAGTGGTTGTCGCTCGGGGGTGATCGCCGGTGATTCGGGCGCTGTATGCGCCTCCGAGTACGGGCGCTCTCCTTCCCGAGGACGTAGCACTTCTCCCATCCCTGCCCGACTGAGCCGCCGACTGGGGCGAGTCCGGGCCAGGAGATGTACGTCCGAGAAGGAGGAAATATGGAGTCCCAGGTGCGTGGCGGGACCAGATGGAAGCGGTTCGCTGTGGTGATGGTGCCCAGCGTCGCCGCTACGGCCGCGATAGGTGTCGCCCTCGCGCAGGGCGCTCTCGCCGCTTCGTTCAGCGTTTCGGGTCAGTCGTTCAAGGTGCGCGCCGACAAGCTCGTCGGTGACGGCTTCTCGCAGTACGGCGCCATTGACAACGGCTACACCCTGGACGGCAAGAAGACGGCCCACCCGGTGGCCGTCTCGGCGTTCAAGCACGCCGAGATCACCAACCTGTGCCAGTCCGTGGTCACCCCGAACGTGCCGTTCTTCGGTTCCGTCAGCCTCATCCTGAAGGCCGGCGGAGCGGGTCACGACGCGGTCCAGGCCGACCGGATCTACATCGACGTCGCCGACCTGCAGGCCGACGCGGTCTTCGACAACATCGACATCGGTGTGGCTGCCAAGGATGCCGACAAGGGTCCGGGTATGAAGGGTGGGGGCGAGCAGGCCAACCCCTACGGCTTCGCGCAGCAGGCCGACAAGGCCACGCTGACCGACGTGAAGCAGACGGCGTGGGCGACCACTGCCGGTACCTTCAAGCTGAGCGGTCTGCACATGTCGCTGTCGACCGATGGCGCGGAGTGCTTCTAAGCACTCGTTGACGGGCGGGGGAGCCAGTGGCGCCCCCGCCCGTCCACACTCCGGCCGCGCCTTCACGCGCGGTACACATCACCACCACAGCAACGCCGCACCAGGGAGCTGTTTTCCATGAGCGCCGAGACTCCTGCCGCCGACCCCGGCCAGTTCACCCGCCGGAGGCTGCAGTTCCGCGCCTGGCGGGGCACCCGTCCTTTCTGGGCGGGTCTGTACGTCCTGCTCAGCGGTCTTCCGATCATGTACTTCCCGTACTTCCACCTCCAGCTCGGTCATCTGACGCTGGCGATGGCGACCACGGCGGGGGCCGGCTCCCTGATCATCGGCGCGCTGCTCGTCGTTCTGGGCGTCAGCCTCTGGTTCCAGAAGCACGTGCGGACGTTCGCGGGTGTCGCCGCGATCCTGCTGGCGCTGGTGTCCCTCCCCGTGTCCAACTTCGGTGGCTTCATCATGGGCTTCCTGCTCGCCCTCGTCGGCGGAGCGATGGCCGTGTCGTGGTCGCCGGGAGCGTCGCCGCAGCCGGAGCCGCCGGCCGGGGCCGCACCGGGCGAGGGCGTTTCCCCCGAGGCCGCACCGCTGCCCGCTCAGGGCGTGGACGGGGGGATCGAGTCGAACGACCTGTCAGGAACGAGCCCGGGCAACGGGGCGAACGGGAGGCACAGTGCCGGCTGACGAGGTGATCCACGGGACCGATGTGGACAGGTCCCGTGAGAGAACCGGGCCCCGCCACGCGGCACCCAAGAAGCCGCTGTTCACCAGGTTCCACATGCCGGCCGGCAAGGCGATCGCCTCCGTGGCGATGCCCACCGCCGTCCTTGTGGGGATGGGCTTCACATCGAGCCTCGCGCTCGCCGACAACGGCAGTACGCCGTCGACGTCCAACAGCCAGAAGGCCGCGGACTACAAGGACTGCGTCAAGGCGCTGGACGACGACTCGAAGGACGCTTCGGCCTCGCCCTCGCCGTCCGCGAGCGAGCCCACCGACAAGGCCACGCCGTCCCCCACGGCGTCCGCCGACGCGCAGGACTCCAAGGACACGGGCAAGACCCCTTCGTCGGATTCGGGCTCCGGCGACACGGCCACGCCCAAGCCGACGGCGACCTCCGGTTCGTCCGGCTCGGGTTCCGACTCCGGCTCGTCGGGCTCCGGTGGCGGCGACACGGCCACGCCGACCCCCTCGGCGTCCCAGAGCGGTGGTCTGCTGGACACCATCGGCGACACGGTCGGTGACATCCTCACCGGCGGCAAGAAGGACTCCGGCACGTCCGCGAGCCCGACGCCGTCGGCGTCCCAGTCGTCCTCGCCGGCCGCGTCGGCCTCCACGGACAAGGGCAGCGCCACCGACACCGTCAAGGACACCGCGACCAAGGCCGCCAAGACGGTCACGGACACGGTGAAGGACACGACCGACACGGTCTCCAAGACGGCCGAGGACACCACCAAGGCGGTCAAGGACGCGGCCGAGTCGGCCACGCCCAGCCCCTCGGCGAGCTCCTCGACGTCCGCGGACGACTGCCCGGCGGCCACGGACGACGAGAGCGGCGTCGACAACAAGGTGCCGGTGGCGGACGACCCCTGGTACCTGAACGCCAGCTCGCTGCTGCTGAAGGGCGCCGACTACCAGGGCATCGTCGAGGTGAAGACGGCCGACGGCACCAAGAAGAAGGTGCTGAAGTACGTCATCTCCGGCGGGACCGACATCGGTGACCTGCACCAGACGGTCAACGACAAGCAGGCGAACAAGACGTACCACGTGCAGGCGTCCCAGGGCTCGACGTCCACCATCCGCGGTGGTGACACCGTGATGTACACGGAGAGCATCTCGGGCAACCTGTTCGGCCTGATTCCGGTGACGTTCAGCCCGGACAGCCCGCCCCCGCTCAACATCCCGTTGATCTACTTCACCAACGTGAAGGTGGTCCAGGCGGCCCAGTTCGGCGGCAACCTGCACGTGCCGGGCATGCACGTGTACACCACCGACTGAGCAGTCGTACAGACCCGTTCGGGAGCCGCACGCCGTGGCCCGGTCCTCCACCTGTGAGGACCGGGCCACGGCACTGAGGGCGCCCCCTGTCACAGGGGGCGCCCTCAGTGCCGTGCAAGGCCCTTGCGGGGAGGTCAGTTGCTCTGGCCGCCCACGTGGTGGACCCGGACCATGTTGGTGGTGCCGGGGACGCCGGGGGGCGAGCCGGCGGTGATGATGACCGTGTCACCGGGGTTGAAGCGGCCCAGCTGGGCCAGTTCCTGGTCGACCATGTCGACCATTTCGTCGGTGCTGTTGACGAACGGGACGACGTGCGGCTCCACGCCCCAGCTGAGGGTCAGCTGGTTGCGCGTGCCCTCGTCGGTGGTGAAGGCGAGGATCGGCTGGGACGCGCGGTAGCGGGACAGCCGGCGGGCGGTGTCGCCGGACTGGGTGAAGGCGATCAGGCCCCTGCCGCCGAGGAAGTCGGCGATCTCGCAGGCCGCGCGGGCGACCGAGCCGCCCTGCGTGCGCGGCTTCTTGCCGGGGACGAGGGGCTGCAGACCCTTGGAGAGCAGCTCCTCCTCGGCGGCCTTCACGATCTTCGACATCGTCTTGACGGTCTCGACCGGGTAGGCGCCCACCGAGGACTCCGCCGACAGCATGACCGCGTCCGCGCCGTCCAGGATCGCGTTGGCCACGTCGGAGGCCTCGGCGCGGGTCGGCCGGGAGTTGGTGATCATCGACTCCATCATCTGGGTCGCCACGATCACCGGCTTGGCGTTGCGCCGGCACATCTCCACCAGGCGCTTCTGCACCATCGGGACCTTCTCCAGCGGGTACTCGACGGCGAGGTCACCCCGGGCGACCATCACGCTGTCGAACGCCATCACGACGTCCTCCATGTTCTCGACCGCCTGCGGCTTCTCGACCTTGGCGATCACCGGGACCCGGCGGCCCTCCTCGTCCATCACGCGGTGGACGTCCTGCACGTCCTTGGCGTCCCGGACGAAGGACAGCGCGACCATGTCGCAGCCCATGCGCAGCGCGAACCGCAGGTCGTCGATGTCCTTCTCGGACAGCGCGGGCACGTTCACGGCGGCGCCGGGCAGGTTGATGCCCTTGTGGTCGGAGACCACACCGCCCTCGATGACGATCGTCCGCACGCGCGGACCCTCGACGTCCAGGACCTTCAGCTCGACGTTGCCGTCGTTGATCAGGACCTGGTCGCCGCGCGAGACGTCGCCCGGCAGTCCCTTGTACGTCGTACCGCAGATCTGCTTGTCGCCCGGCACGTCCTCGGTGGTGATGACGAACTCGTCACCTCGTTCGAGTTCGACCGGGCCCTCGGCGAAGGTCTCCAGACGGATCTTCGGGCCCTGCAGGTCGGCGAGGACACCGATGGCCCGCCCGGTCTCCTTGGCCGCGGCACGGACGCGGTCGTACCGCGACTGGTGCTCGGCGTGGGTGCCGTGGCTGAAGTTGAAACGGGCCACATTCATGCCCGCCTCGATCATGGCGACGAGCATCTCGTGGGAGTCGACCGCGGGGCCGAGAGTACAGACGATTTTCGAACGGCGCATGGGGGCGATCCTATCGGTTTGTTTCGCTGCGGAATATTCCGTCTGGCGGAAGATACAAATGGGCGGACATGCGCTCAGGCGTGTTACTGCGGTGTATTGGTCAGCTGCCACGCGGCGGAGCCGCATATTGTTACTGCCCGACCAGCGCGTACGTCTGTGTGGCGATCTCCAGTTCCTCGTCGGTCGGCACCACGGCGACCGCGACCCGCGCGGACTCGGGCGAGATCAGCCGCGGCTCATCCCGGCGTACGGCGTTCAGCCCACCGTCGACCGCCAGGCCCAGCCCCTCCAGGCCCGCGATCGCCGCCTCCCGCACCGGTGCCGCGTTCTCGCCGACCCCGGCCGTGAACGCGACCGCGTCCACCCGGCCGAGCACCGCGTAATAGGCGCCGATGTACTTCTTGAGCCGGTGAATGTAAATGTCGAAGGCCAGCGCGGCCTCTTCGTCGCCCTCGTCGATCCGGCGGCGGATCTCCCGCATGTCATTGTCCCCGCAGAGGCCGAACAGACCGCTCCTCTTGTTGAGAAGAGTGTCGATCTCATCCATGGACATTCCGCCAACACGTGCCAAATGGAAGATGACCGCCGGATCCAGATCACCGGATCGCGTGCCCATCACCAGTCCCTCCAGAGGCGTCAGCCCCATGGAGGTGTCCACGCACCGGCCCGCCTCGACCGCCGACGCCGAAGCGCCGTTGCCGAGGTGCAGCACGATCACATTCACCTCCGACGGGTCCTTGCCCAGCAGTCGCGCGGTCTCCCGGGAGACGTACGCGTGCGAGGTGCCGTGGAAACCGTAGCGGCGGATGCGGTGGCGGTCCGCGATCTTCGGGTCGATCGCGTAGCGCGCCGCGGACTCCGGCATGCTCGTGTGGAACGCCGTGTCGAAGACGGCCACCTGCGGCAGATCGGGACGCAGCGCCTGCGCGGTGCGGATGCCGGTGAGGTTGGCCGGGTTGTGCAGCGGCGCCACGGGGATCAGCCGTTCGATCTCGGCGAGCACCTCGTCGTCGATGACGGTGGGCTCGGTGAAGAACAGGCCGCCGTGCACCACCCGGTGCCCGATCGCGGCCAGCTCCGGCGAATCCAGGCCGAGGCCGTC
Organism: Streptomyces sp. NPDC101151; assembly: GCF_044768335.1. NCBI lineage: Bacteria > Bacillati > Actinomycetota > Actinomycetes > Kitasatosporales > Streptomycetaceae > Streptomyces > Streptomyces sp. NPDC101151. The sequence goes on from NZ_JBIWPP010000019.1 coordinate 124,856, forward strand.
CCTGGTCAGCTCCTCGGCGACCGCCTTGAGAGCCGCGTCGTGATCGGCGATCGGACCGCTGTGCTCGCGGGTCTGCCCGCCGGTGACACAGGTGTGCTTGAGCCGCGAGGTCTGCTCGCCGATGCGCTCCACCAGACCCACCGCCAGCCGGCTGCTGTCCCGCATGTCCAGCAGCTGGTACTTCACCGACGAGGAGCCGGAGTTGAGGACGAGGACACGGGTGGGGGAGGTCACTGCTCGGACGCCTTCTCGCTCGGGTTCTGGGCCTGGATCGCCGTGATGGCGACGGTGTTGACGATGTCCTGGACGAGCGCGCCGCGGGACAGGTCGTTGACCGGCTTGCGCAGTCCCTGCAGGACCGGGCCGACGGCGATCGCGCCGGCCGAGCGCTGCACGGCCTTGTAGGTGTTGTTGCCGGTGTTGAGGTCGGGGAAGATCAGCACGCTGGCCTGCCCGGCGACCTCGGACTCGGGAAGCTTGGTCGCGGCGACGGACGGCTCCACGGCCGCGTCGTACTGGATGGGCCCCTCGATCTTCAGGTCCGGCCGCCGTGAGCGGGCCAGCTCGGTCGCCTCGCGCACCTTGTCGACGTCGGCGCCCGAGCCCGAGGTGCCGGTGGAGTACGACAGCATCGCGATCCGCGGCTCCACGCCGAACTGCGCGGCGGTGGCCGCCGACTGGACGGCGATGTCCGCCAGCTGCTGGGCGTTCGGGTCCGGGTTGACCGCGCAGTCGCCGTAGACGAGCACCTTGTCGGCCAGGCACATGAAGAAGACGGACGACACGATCGAGGAGTCCGCCTTGGCCCGCCCGTCCCCCGCCGCCGCCCTGTCCGACGCGCTTCGCGCGGCCCCCTTTGCTCCTATGATCTCGAACGCGGGCCGGATGGTGGCCGCCGTCGAGTGCACCGAGCCCGACACCATGCCGTCGGCCAAGCCCTCCTGGACCATCAGGGTGCCGAAGTAGTTCACGTCCGACACCACGTCGTAGGCCAGTTCCACCGTCACACCCTTGTGGGCGCGCAGCCGGGCGTACTGCTCGGCGAAGGAGTCGCGCAGCTCGCTGGTGGCCGGGTCGATCAGCCGGCTGTCGCCGAGGTCGATGCCCAGGTCGGCGGCCTTCTTGCGGATCTGGTCGACCGGGCCGAGCAGCGTCAGGTCGCACACCCCGCGGCGCAGCAGCACCTCGGCCGCGTGCAGCACCCGCTCCTCGGTGCCCTCCGGCAGCACGACCCGCCGCTTGTCGGAGCGGGCCTGCTCCAGCAGCTTGTGCTCGAACATCATCGGGGTGACACGGTCGCCGCTCGGCGCCGAGACCCGGCGGGCCAGGTCGGAGGTGTCGGCGTACCGCTCGAACAGGCCGAGCGCGGTCTCCGCCTTGCGCGGGGTGGCCGCGTTCAGCTTCCCCTCCAGGGCGAAGAGCTGCTCGGCGGTGGGGAAGCTGGTGCCGGAGACCGAGATCACCGGGGTGCCCGGGGCGAGTCGGGCGGCCAGTGTGAGGACCTCCTCGCGCGGCACCTCGTCCAGGGTCAGCAGCACGCCGGCTATCGGCGGAGTGCCGGCGCTGTGCGCGGCCAGCGAGCCGATGACCAGATCGGCGCGGTCTCCCGGCGTCACGACCAGACAGCCCGGGGTCAGGGCGCCCAGGAAGTTGGGCAGCATCGCACCCCCGATGACGAAGCCCAGCGCGTCGCGGGCGAGCCCGGCGTCGTCGCCGAGGAGCACCTTGGCGTCGAGGGTCTGGGCGATCTGGGCGACCGTCGGCGCGGACAGCGCGGGCTCGTCGGGCAGTACGTACGTGGGCACCGGCAGACGGTTCGCCAGCCGTTCGGCTATCTCGTCGCGGTCCTCGCGGGACACCCGGTTGGCGACCATGGCCAGCACGTCGCAGCCCAGCCCGTCGTACGCCCGGTAGGCGTTGCGCGTCTCGGCGAGCACGGACTCGGCCGTCTGCTTGCGGCCGCCGACCACCGGGATCACGGACGCGCCGAACTCGTTGGCGAGGCGGGCGTTCAGGGACAGCTCGTCGGGCAGCTGGGTGTCGGCGAAGTCGGTGCCGAGGACCAGGACGACGTCGTAGTCGCGGGCCACCAGGTGGAAGCGGTCCACCAGCGTGGAGACCAGCTCGTCCGTGCCCTGCTCGGCCTGGAGCGCGGACGCCTCGTGATAGTCCATGCCGTAGACGGTCGTCGGATCCTGGGAGAGGCGGTACCGCGCCCGCAGCAGTTCGAACAGCCGATCGGGTACATGGTGCACGAGCGGACGGAAGACCCCCACCCGGTCGACCTGCCGGGTCAGGAGTTCCATGACTCCCAGCTCGACGACCTGGCGGCCGTCGCCGCGGTCGATCCCGGTCACGTACACGCTGCGCGTCACGTGTGCACTCCGTTCCCTGTGTCTCGTCAGTGATGTCTCGCCTGCGGCATAAAAATCGCCCACCGAGGTGAGCAGAACCCTCTTGACAATACCCCCGCTGCCGGATAAGGCGCCCGTCAGGACTTCACCGGTCCGGCGGACGTGAAACAATCGGCACTGGCTCACCGGTACCGACAGCGAGCAGGAGACACAGCACGATGCGCATCGGAGTTCTCACCGCAGGCGGCGACTGCCCCGGCCTGAACGCCGTGATCCGGTCGGTCGTGCACCGGGCGGTGGCGCAGTACGGCGACGAGGTCATCGGCTTCGAGGACGGCTACCGGGGTCTGCTGGACCGTCACTACCGCGCCCTCGACCTGGACGCGGTCAGCGGCATCCTGGCCCGCGGCGGCACCATCCTCGGCTCCTCCCGCCTGGAGCGCGACCGGCTGCGCGAGGCCTGCGAGCGGGCCACCGACATGGCCGAGGAGTTCGGCATCGACGCGCTGATCCCGATCGGCGGCGAGGGCACCCTGACCGCGGCCCGCATGCTCGCCGACGCGGGCCTGCCCGTCGTCGGCGTCCCGAAGACCATCGACAACGACATCTCCTCCACCGACCGCACCTTCGGCTTCGACACCGCGGTCGGCGTCGCCACCGAGGCCATGGACCGCCTGAAGACCACGGCCGAGTCCCACCAGCGGGTGATGGTCGTCGAGGTCATGGGCCGGCACGCCGGCTGGATCGCCCTGGAGTCCGGCATGGCCGCCGGCGCCCACGGCATCTGCCTGCCCGAGCGTCCCTTCGACCCCGCCCACCTGGTCAAGATGGTCGAGGAGCGCTTCTCCCGCGGCAAGAAGTTCGCGGTCGTCTGCGTCGCCGAGGGAGCCCACCCCGCCGAGGGCACCATGGACTACGGCAAGGGCGAGATCGACCAGTACGGCCACGAGCGCTTCCAGGGCATCGGCACCGCGCTCGCCTACGAGCTGGAGCGGCGCCTCGGCACGGAGTCCAAGCCGGTCATCCTCGGTCACGTCCAGCGCGGCGGCGTCCCCACCGCGTACGACCGCGTCCTCGCCACCCGCTTCGGCTGGCACGCCGTCGAGGCGGCGCACCGCGGCGACTTCGGCAAGATGACCGCGCTGCGCGGCACCGACGTCGTGATGGTGCCGCTCGCCGAGGCGGTCACCGAGCTGAAGACGGTGCCGAAGCACCGGATGGACGAGGCGGAGTCGGTCTTCTAGCCGTTCCTGTTCTCGACCGCGGCCCAGAAGTTGTCCACGATCCGGTCGAGGAAGTCCCGGCCGGACTCACTGGCGTCGCTGCTGCCGCCGCCCCAGCTGAGGGTGGCGGCCATGTGCCCCTGGTAGTCCTCGTGCAGCTCCTGCAGCACGCCCTCCAGGACCCCCCGGTCCAGGGGCGCGACCTTCGCCACCGGGCGCACATAGGCCTGCCAGCGGGTGGTCACCGCGCTGTGCAGCAGCTCGGCGAGCTTCGTCTCGCGGCCCGTGACGCTCACGAAGTCGGGCAGGGCCAGCTGCAGCACCTCCGCGAGCGCGGCCGACTGGCGCTCGTTGCCGTGCCAGGACCCGGTCTCCTCCATCCGCAGATACCCGGACAGGTCCAGGCCGACGGCACGGGCGACGTCCTCCGGTGCGGTCCCCCGGGCGACGCGGTGCTCACGCAGGGTCCGTGGCCTGCCGATGAGTTCGCCCGGAGAGCACCACAACACCCCGGCGAGGGCGGTGAGTTCGGGATTGCCGGGGGAGGCCATCCCGCGCTCCCAGGCGATCACCAGGTCGGGCGTGACGTAGGGCAGCCCGTACGAAGCCCGCATGCCGTAGGCGACGTGCTCGGGCCCCATGCCGAGCGCGGCCCGGAGCCTGCGGGCGGCCGGGGCGTTGAACGGGGGAGCCGAGGGGCTGGGTGGTGGTGAGGGTTGGCGCACCCCGCACAAGCTAGGGGTGCCGGAGCCGGATGACTACGGTCTGTTCGGCCAGGATCACCGGTTGTAGGAACGTACAGTTCCGGCCGTTCGGTACGTTCCGGCCGTTCGGTAGGTAACGGACGCACCGTCTTTCCCCCTCACCCCTTGACCGCCCCGCCCAGGGCGAAGCCGCCCCCCAGCTTCCGCGCGACCAGCACGTACAAGAGGATCACCGGCGTCGAGTAGATCACGGAGAACGCGGCGAGCTGCCCGTACGCCACCATTCCCCGGTTGCCGAAGAAGTCGTTGATGCTGACCGAGGCGGGCATCCGGTCCGGGCTGAGCAGGAGCATGAACGGGACGAAGAAGTTCCCCCACATCATCACGAACGAGAAGACGGTCACGACGGCGAGCCCCGGCCCCATCAGTGGCAGCACGATCCGTACCAGGGACTGCGCGGCCGACGCCCCGTCCGTCCAGGCCGCCTCCTCCAGCTCCTTGGGCACCCCGTCCATGAAGTTCTTCATCAGCCAGATGGCGAAGGGGAGTTGGGAGGCGGCGAAGAAGAAGATCGTCCCCTGCAGTGTGTCGATCAGGTTCACCCGCACGAACAGGGCGTACACCGGCACCATGATCGCGGTGATCGGCAGGCTCGTCGCGAAGAGGATGGTCAGCAGGAACGGCCGGTTCAGCCGGGACCGGAACCGGGAGAGGGGATAGGCGGCGAGAGCCGCGCAGACGACGGTCAGCGCCGTGGCTCCCCCGCACAGGATCAGGCTGTTGAGCAGCGGGGTGTATGTGATGTCCGGGGTCAGGATCGCATCGAAGTTGCCCAGGGTGAGCCCACCGGGCACCTTCACTCTCAGGTCCGCGTGCGGGTCCACCGAGGACATCAGCACCCAGACGAGGGGCAGCGCGAAGGCGGCGGCCACGGCGATCAGCCCGGCATCGGCGGCCAGGCGGCGGGAGGGGCGGCTACGGGGCATGGCTGGTCCTACACCTCCGTGCGCAGCAGACGCAGATAGACGACCGAGAACAGGGAGCCCACCAGCAGCAGGAGCAGGGCGACGGCGGTGCCGTAGCCGATCATGCTGTTCTGGAAGGCCTGCTCGTACATGAACAGGGGCAGGGTCTGGCTCCTGTCGCCGGGCCCGCCCCGGGTCATCACCCAGATCAGCCCGAACACGGAGAGTGTCTGCAGGGTGTTGAGCATGAGGTTGGTGCCGATGGACCGCCGGATCATCGGTAGCGTGATGTGCCACATCCGCCGCCACCCGCCGGCTCCGTCCACCTCGGCGGCCTCCGTGATCTCGCTCGGTATCTCGTCCAGCGCGGCCGAGTAGACGAGCATCGAGAAGGCCGTACCGCGCCAGACGTTGGCGAAGGAGACGGCCAGGATCGGAAGCGTGAACAGCCAGTTCTGGCCCGGGAGATGGAGCCGTTCCAGGATGGCGTTCAAGGTTCCCTCGCGCCGGAAGAAGGCGTACAGCAGGAAGCCCGCGACGACTTCGGGCAGCACCCACGCGGTGATCACGACTCCGCCGGTGAGCGTACGGACAGGCCTGGACGCACGCTTCATGAGCGCCGCGAGCGCCAGCCCCAGGGTGTTCTGCCCGATGAGCGAGGACAGCACGGTGAACACCAGGGTCAGCCATACGGCGTTGAGGAACGCGTCGTCGTGGAAGGCCCTGCGGAAGTTGTCGAAGCCGACGAAGGACGAGTGGGCCTGGCCGGTCAGCTGGAGGTCGGTGAAGGCGATGTAGACGCAGTAGGCGATGGGGCCGGCGAGGAAGAGGAGCAGGAGGACCAGGGCGGGGGCGAGGGTGAGCGCCCTGGTCGTCCGGTGCCGGCGCCTCACTTCTCGATCACTCGGTTGCCGGTGACGTCCTTGAGGGTGGAGTCGTAGCCGCTCGCCGCCTTCTCGACGGACCGGTCACCGGTCGTCACACCCTCCATCGCCTCCTGGACGGCGGTCGACACCTTCGGATACGCCGGATACGCGGGCCGGTAGTGCGTGCTCGCGACCAGATCGGTGAAGAACCTGATGCCGGGCTGAGCGGTGGCGTACGCGGGATCGTCCGCCACGTCCTTGCGCACCGCGATGCCGGAGTTGGCGATGTACCACTTCCGGGCGTTGTCCTTCGTCTGCATCGCCCTGACGAAGTCGAAGGCGAGGTCCGGGTGGGCGGCCTTGGCCGGGACGGCCCAGGTCCAGCCGCCGGACATGCTCACCCTGCCGGGGGCCTGGCCGTGCTGGGTGGGCATGTACGCGAGACCGAGCTGCTTCGACCAGTCCGTCCAGGCGTGCCCGCTGCCCGGCAGCCAGTCCTGCGGCAGCCAGGAGCCGTCGAGGTTGATGCCGAGCTTGCCCTGGGGGAGGAGTTCGCCGCGGACGGCGGTGCTGAAGTTGGGGTCGAGGGCGTCGGAGACGTCCGGGCCGAGCTTCTCCTTGAAGACGGTCTCCACGAAGGAGAGGGAGTCCTTGAAGGCCTGACTCCCGGAGACCCACTTCTTGCTGGAGCCGTCGTAGAGCGGTTCCGTCGTCCCGTCGCCGGTGCCGTACAGCAGCATCTCGAAGGTCTGCATGGTGGCGGCTTCGCCGGCGGGTTTGCCGGTGTAGATGTTGAGGGGGGTGACGCCGGTGACCTTCTTCTTGATGGTCCGGGCGGCGGAGAGGATGTCGTCCCAGTTCTTCGGCTGCCAGTCGGCCGGGAGACCGGCCTTGCGGAAGACACGCTTGTCGAACCAGAGGCCCCGGGTGTCGGTGCCGTCCGGGATGCCATACGTCTTTCCGTCCTCGCCCTTCGCCGCGTTCTTGGCGCTGTCGATGAACTGCTGCCAGTCCGGCCACGTGGCGAGGTAGGGGTCGAGGGGCTTCAGATATCCGCTGGTGATGTCCGAGTTGATGAGGAAGGTGTCCTCGTAGACCAGGTCGGGGGCGGTTCTCGGGGAGCGGAGCATCTGCTGCAGCTTGGTGTAGTACTCCGAGTCCGGTGCCTTGATGGGGACGAGTTCCACCTTCTTGCCGGGGTACTTCTTCTCGAACTGCTTCTTGATGTCGGCGAGATAGGTGTCCATCACCTTGATGGAGTTGTCGGTGGACTGCTTGTAGGAGACCTTCAGCGTGTTGGGGCTGCTGCCCGAGCCGCCGCTGCACGCGGTGAGGGCGGTGGCGGCGAGGGCGGCGGAGAGGAGGGTGGTGAGGGCGGCGGTGGGGCGCACGGGCATGACCTCCTGCGGGCACACATCGATGTGGCGTGGCGTGGAGATGACTGCCGTGCGAACGTAAGAGGAGTGGTCTAGTCAGGTCAATGTGTCTGCGTGGGATTGGGCTTCGGCGGCTTCGGCGGGTGCGTCGGCTCGGGTGAACGCTCCGGCCGCCTCGAGGTAGGTGGCGCGGGCCTCGTCCCACTGGAGGGCGTCCTGCTGGGCCAGGGCGAGGTTTCGGAGCGTCTGCCCGGTCCTGTACCAGTCCTCGGTGTTCCTGAGCATGGTGGACGCGTTGCCGTAGAGGTCCATGGCGTCCGTCGCCCGGCCCGTTCTCTCCAGCGCCAGTCCCAGGTTGTTCAGGGCGATGCCCTCGCCGTTGTGGTCGTGCGCGTCCTGGAACAGGCGGCGGGCGCGGGTATGGGCGGCGACGGCGTCGTCCAACCGCCGTGCCGTCTGCAGGGCGACGCCCAGGTTGTTCCAGGAGGTGGCCTCGTGACGGCGGTCCTCGACGTCCTGGTGCAGCTGACGGGCACGGGTCAGCGCCTCGATCGCCTGCGCCGTCCGGCCGTCCGCCTGCAGGGCGCTGCCGAGGTTGTTCCACGAGGCGGCCTCGCGGCGGCGGTCTCCGGTCTTCGCGAAGAGATCCCGGGCGCGGGCGTGCGCCTCGATCGCTTCGGACATCAGCCCGGTCTCCCGGAAGGAGGTGCCGAGACCGTCCCATGCGGCCGCCTCGCTGAGCAGATCCCCGGCCTGTCGGGCGGCCTTCACAGCAGTGCGTGAGACGGTGATCCAGTCGTCGAAACACCGCCGCCATGCCAGATAGGCCGCCAGGGACTCGGCCAGTTCCACGGCCCGGCGCGCGTGGCGTTTCTCGGGCGCCCACTGAACGGCCTCGACCAGCCCGGTCCGCTCGGCGTCCAGCCAGGCCAGAGCCGTGGCCCGATCAGTGAACCGCTTCGGTTCCGGCCGCCCCGGAAGCCACCGCAAGCGGTCGTCGGCCGCTGCCACGCACTCGTGGTAGAACGCCAGCAGCCGCGCTCGGGCCGCCTCGCCCTCCTCTCGCGAGCCGGGGTCCGCTGCCACCAGACCCGCCCCGAACGCGCGCACCAGGTCGTGCACCCGCCATCGCACGTCCCCCCGCACCGTGACCGCCGTGACCAGACCGGCGGCATTCAAGGCCTCCAGAAGGTCCAGGGCGGTTTCCCCGTCCAAGCCCGTGAGCGCACCCACCGCCTCCGCGTCCGCGTCCGCACCGGGGGCGAGGGCGAGCAGGCGCAGCATCCGGGCCTGTGCGGGCTGCAGACGGCGGTACGACGTCTCCAGGACGGGACGCACAGCCAGTGAACGACCGTACTGATCCGGGCCCCGGCTGCCGGCGTCCAGGACGCGGGTCGGATCCCCGGCGCGCTTGATCTCCGTCACCAGGGAGGCGATGTCACGGTGCCGGCGGCGGCGGAGCATCGCGGCGGCGATATGCAGCGTGAGCGGCAGGTGCCCGCAGAGAGAGGTGAGTTGACGCAGGGTTCCGGGCTCCTGCGCGGGGCGGTCGTCGTTCGGATCGGCGATGTGCAGGGCGCTGGTCACCAGAGCTGTCGACTCGTCCTCGGACAGGGGCTCCAGTCCCACCAGCGGGAAGGGAACGGAGTCCGGGCGGTCCCGGGACGTGACCAGTACCCCGTGTTCGCCGGACGCCGGGACGAGGGGGAGGAACTGGCGCGGAGACGACGCGTTGTCGAGGACGAGCAGCGTCCGGGGCCGATGCCGGGACAGGTGCATCTGATAGCGGGTCATGGGAACCGAGGACTCCTCCCACTCCGCCGTCACCGTCATCGGCAGATCCGGGCCCTGCACGCCGAGCCCGTCGAGGAGCGCGAGGACCGCCTGTTCCGACCTGATGGGTATGTCGTCGTAGCCGCGCAGATCGACGAACAGCGCCCCGCCCGGAAACCAGCCCCGTGCGCAGGCCTGATGAGCGGCTTCCAGCACCAGGGCGGTCTTGCCGACGCCGCCCATGCCGGTGACGGCGGCGAGGGCGGGAAGGCGTCGGCCCGTGTTGTCGGGCCCGGGTGCGAGGTGGCCGAGCAGCTGGTCGAGGTCCGCCGCCCGGCCGGTGAACCCGATGGGCGGAGGCGGAAGGGCAGCGCCGGACCGCTGGGTCCCTCCGTGGTCCCCCCGACGTCTATCGCGTCCCGGTCTGCTTTCCGATGACGGGCCCGTGGAACGTCCCGCCCCGGAAGTCGATGTGGTCGCCCCCGCCCCGTCCTTGGGGTCCCTCCTCGGAGTCGGCCGAACCCCTGCCCCGGGGCCGGTACTTGTGCAGCACCGCCACCGCGACCGCCGCCGCCTGTGCGGCGGCCCGCTGCTGGGAACCGCCCGCGTCGGCCGCCGCCTTCCCGGCGTTCGCGTGGTCGCTGATGCCCCGGACGACGAGGGCGTCCCGGCCCTCCAGGTGGGCCGCGTGAGCCGCTCCCGAGCCCTCCATCTCGAACGCGGCGGCGTCGTTGTAGCGCTCGCGGACGCGCCGGGCGATCTCGGACTCGGCGTCGGCCAGGACCACGTCTCCGGTGGCGATCGGCTTGAAGTGCGTCCGTACGCCGGGCATGTCCCGTACGGCGGCACGCGCGGCGGACAGCAGTGCGTTGGAGCCGTGCCAGGCCTCGGGCCGGTCCAGCAGGCCCTCGGGCGTGACCTTGCCCCCATGGATGCCGTACACCTTCGTGCCCACCACGACGTCACCGAGGCCGATGTCCTCCTTGAGGCCGCCGGCCACCCCGACGAACAGGACGGCCTGAGGGTGCAGCCAGCCGATGAGGGAGGAGGTGAGTGCGGCCGCGCTCCTGGCGCCCTCACCCAGCTCGGCGGCGGCGATCTGCCAGGGGGTGCCGGGCAGGCGGCCCACCTCCACGAAGGTTCCGTTGTCGGGGTGGGATCGTTCCTCCCGCTCCTCGATGTACGCCCGCACCTCCGTGTACTCCAGCGCGAGTGCGGTCAGGATCAGAACAGTCGGCTTCGTCTGCGGCACACTCTTAAAGGTACTGCCGGGGAAAGGGGTCCGAGTGGCGGAACGCGACGTGACCGTGGGGCAGTTGTTGCTCACCGAGTACCAGACGATCAAGGACGAGCAGAAGACGCGGATCGGGTTCCGGGACAATCTGCTGTACGTCACCCTCACGGTCGTGGCCGCGGTGATCGCCGCCGCGGCGCAGGCGAGACAGCCTGCGATGCTGCTCGCGCTGCCGCCCGTGTGCGTGGTGCTCGGGTGGACGTACCTCGTCAATGACCACAAGATCTCGGCCATCGGCACCTACATACGCGACGACCTGGGCCCGAAGCTCGGCCGGATCGCCGGCGCCGAGGAGGCGTTCGTCTGGGAGAGCGTCCATCGGACCGATGGCCGCCGCCGTTCCCGTAAGGCCGTGCAGTGCTTCATCGATCTGCTCGCCTTCTGTCTGGTGCCGCTCGCCGGGCTCACCGTCTACTGGACCGCAGGCCTGCACGGTGGCGGGCTGCTCGCGGTGTCCGTCTTCGAGGCCCTGGCCGTGATCGGGCTCGGTGTGCAGGTCCTGGTGTACGCGGGGTACCTCGGATCGGAGTGACGCCCGGCGTACGGTGTGGTGCGGTGAGCGGTGAGGGAGGAACCGGGCGGCGCGATGCGCGGTGAGTACGGGGACCATGTCGACTTCGGGGGCTCGGTGTTCCGCGGGCCGGTCATCGGCAAGGCGGAACAGCATCAGCACCATCACCACTACGGGTCTGCCCCGACCGCCCTCCTGGGCCTCCCCGCCGGGCTGCCCGGTTTCACCGGCCGTGAGCCCGAACTGCGCACCCTCCTCGCGGCCCTCGACCCCACCGCCCCCGGCGCCGGCGCTCCCGTCACCGCCCTGTCCGGCCTCGGTGGCATCGGCAAGACCGCGCTGGCCCTGGAGGCAGCCCACCAGGCGTGCGCGCGGGGCTGGTTCCCGGGCGGGACGCTCTTCGTCGATCTGCACGGCTACGACGACACGCCGACCACGGCGGACCTGGCCCTCCAAGCGCTCCTCCGTGCCGTCGGTGTGCCGCCCGCACTTCTTCCCGGCACCGGCGACGAGCGCGGTGCGCTGTATCGCAGCGTGCTCGCCGACCTCGCACGTGACCGGGGCCCCGTCCTCCTCGTGGCCGACAACGCCTGCTCCGCCGAGCAGGTCCGGCCGCTCCTGCCGGGCGGCCCCGGACACCGGGTGCTGACCACCTCGCGGCACCGGCTCCCGGCCCTGGGCGCCCGGCTCCTGCCCGTCGCGGAACTGCCGCCGGACGCCTCTCGCGCTCTTCTCGACCAGGCCCTGCGGGCGGCCGACCCCGATGACGGCCGCGTCGCCGACGACCCGGCGGCGGCCGTCCGGCTCGCCGAGCTGTGCGCCCGTCTGCCGCTCGCCCTGCAGATCGCCTCGGCGCAGCTGGCAGCTGCTCCGCTGCGTCCCGTCCACGAACTCGTTTCCGAACTGGAGGACCGCCGCGGCCGGTTGGACCGCCTGACCGACGGGGAGCGCAGTGTGCGCGCCGCGTTCGAGCTGTCGTACCGGCGGCTGCCCGACGCCCAGGCGCGGCTGCTGCGCCTTCTCGCGCTCATGCCGGGCACGGAGTCGGGCCTCGGTGCTCTCACCGCTCTCCTGGGCGACGAGCCCGGCACACCGGCGTACCTCAGCGCACTGGAACGCGCCCACCTGGTCGAACCGGGAGGCCGGCGGGGGCGCTGGCGGTTGCACGACCTCGTCCGGGAGTACGCGGCCGGGGAAGCGACCGCGGTGGAGCGCGCGGAGGGCAGGAGGCGGGTGCTGGCCTTCTACCTGCGGCGGGCCGAGGCCGCCGACGCGTCGGTGCGGCCCGGCGCCCGGGACCGTGCGTCCGGACCGTTCCGCGACCGTGAGGAGGCGCTCTCCTGGCTGGACGAGGAGCGGACGAACCTGGTGGCCGCGACGCGCTGGGCCGCGGAGGATCACCTGGCACGCGATGCGACCGCTCTTGCCGCCGCTCTGGCCGAGTACCTCCAGTGGCGGCGCTACTTCGACGACGGGGTCGGCGTGTCCCGGGCCGCCCAGGCCGCCGCGCACCGCGCGGGGGACACGGGCCGCGAGGCGGACGCCTGGAACAGGATGGGGGTCGCTCTGCGCGGGAGCGGCCGGCTGCGGGAGGCCTTCACGGCGGGCCGGCGGGCCCTCGTGCTGTACGACGACCTGGGGAACGAAGGCGGCAGGGCCATGGCCGTGTCCAACCTGGCCGCGGTACTCGGGGACGTGGGCGACGGGGACGCGGCCGTCGCCGCCCTGCGGCACGCGCTCGCCCTGTTCCGGCGCACCGGAGACCGGCACGGTGAGGCCGGGGCCTGGAACAACCTGGCGCTGATGCACCGCAAGGCCGTCCGCGTGCCGGAGGCGCTCGACGCGCTGCGCCGGGCGCTGGACCTCTACCGGGAGACGGGCGACCGGCCGCGCGAGGGCCGCGCCTGGCACAATTACGGACTCGCGCTCAACGCGGCAGGGAAGCCGGCGGAGGCCGTCGCCGCGTGCCTCGACGGGCTGGAGATCTGCGAGGAGTTCGAGGACTGGCACGGGGCGGGGCAGACCCTGTCCGCCCTCGCCCTCGTCCACGACACCACGGGCGACCCGGCGCGGGCCCGCACCCACCGGCTGCGAGCCGCCGAGGCCTACGAACGCGCGGGCTCCGCCCGGGACGCCGCCCAGGCCCGGCGCGCCGCCCGGATCACTGCCCCTTCACCCAGCGGTACTGCAACTCCGGCCGCCCCACCGTCCCGTACTGCGGGCTCCGGGCCGCCCGCCCGGCATCCACCAGGTGCTCCAGATACCGGCGTGCCGTGATGCGCGAGATGCCGACCGCCTCGGCGACGCCGGTCGCCGTGAGGCCGCCCGCGACGTCGCGCAGGGCCACGGTGACCCGCTCCAGCGTCGGCGCGCTCAGCCCCTTGGGCAGCGCCGCCGGGGAGGGGGCCCGGAGCACCGCAAGCGCCCGGTCCACCTCGTCCTGTCCGCTCGCCTCGCCGGCCGCCGCGTGGAACTCGGCGTAGCGGATCAGCCGGTCGCGCAGGGTCGCGAAGGTGAACGGCTTCAGCACGTACTGGACGACTCCCAGCGAGACGCCCTCCCGGACCACGGCCAGGTCCCGCGCCGAGGTCACCGCGATCACGTCCGCGTGATGCCCGGCCGCCCGCAGCGACCGCGCCAACTGCAGCCCGTGCACATCCGGCAGGTGCAGGTCCAGAAGCAGCAGATCCACCGGTGTCCGGTCCAGGATCCGGCGTGCTTCCGCGCCCGTGTGCGCCTTGCCGACCGCCACGAACCCCGGCACCCGTCCGACGTACATCACATGCGCGTCGGCGGCCACCGGGTCGTCCTCCACCACGAGGACCCGGATGGGCTGCGTCTGGGTCATGTGTCGCCTCCCGGCACCGGGGAGGGCCCGACCGCCGTGCGCAACGGCAACCGCACCTCGAACACCGCTCCGCCGGCCCCCTCCTCTTCGGACTCCGCCACCGTCAGCCTCCCGTCGAGCCGGGTGACGGCCTGCCGGACCAGGGCCAGGCCCAGTCCGCGTCCGTCGGGTCCCGCCGGCTTCGTGCTGAACCCCCGTTGGAACACCAGGTCGGCATGGGCGGGGTCGACACCCGGTCCGGTGTCCGACACACGCAGCACCAGTTCGGCGTCCGAGGCGTACGCGGTCACCGTCACCCGCGCTCCCGTGCTGCCCTGCGCCGCGTCCACCGCGTTGTCGATGAGGTTGCCGAGGATCGTGACCAGGTCGCGCGCCGACAGCTCGGGCGGGAGCAGGCCGTCGTCCAGCCGGCTGTCCTGGGACACCACCAGCTCCACGCCCCGCTCGTTCGCCTGTGCCGTCTTGCCCAGCAGCAGGGCCGCAAGCACCGGCTCGCCGACCGCCGTCACCACCTGGTCCGTGAGGGTCTGGGCCAGCTCCAGTTCCGCCGTCGCGAAGTCCACCGCCTCCTGCGCCCGGCCCAGCTCGATCAGCGAGACGACCGTGTGGAGGCGGTTCGCGGCCTCGTGCGCCTGGGAGCGAAGGGCCTGCGTGAAGCCCCGCTCCGAGTCCAACTCGCCCATCAGGGACTGGAGTTCGGTCACGTCACGCAGGGTCGCCACCGTGCCCCGGCGCTCGCCGCCCGACACCGGTGAGGTGTTCACCACCAGCACCCGGGACGCCGTCAGGTGCACCTCGTCCACGCGCGGCTCCGACGCGAGCAGTGCCCCGGTCAGCGGTGCCGGCAGGCCGAGGTCCGCCACCGACCGGCCGACCACGTCCTCCTCCTCGCCGACTCCCAGCAGTTCCCGGCCGCCGTCGTTGATCAGCGCCACCCTGTACTGCCCGTCCAGCATCAGCAGCCCTTCGCGGACCGCGTGCAGCGCCGCCTGGTGGTAGTCGTGCATCCGGCTCAGCTCGGTGGCGTTCATGCCGTGGGTGTGGCGGCGGAGGCGGGCGTTGATCACGTAGGTGCCGACCGCGCCCAGCAGCAGCGCGCTGCCGGCCACCCCGAGCAGGGCCGTGACCTGGTCCTGGACCCGTTCGCTGATCGCCTCGACCTTGATGCCGGCGCTGACCAGGCCGATGACCCGGCCGTTCTCCGCCACCGGGGTGACCGCACGGACGGATGCGCCGAGGGTGCCGGTGTACGTCTCGGTGAAGGTGCGGCCGTGCCGGGCGGGGTCGATGCGGCCGAGGAAGTGCCTGCCGATCTGCTGCTCGTCGGGGTGGGTCCAGCGGATGCCGGACGGGTTCATGATCGTCACGAAGTCGACGTTCGCGTCCCGCATCACCTGCATCGCGTAGGGCTGCAGGTCCTTGGTCGGATCGGGGGTGTGGATCGCCGCGCGGACGGAGGGGGAGTCCGCGATCGAGCGGGCCACCGCCGTGGCGTGGCGGGCCGCGGCGTCCTCGGCCTGGTGCGTGTCGCTGACGTAGGTGAACAGCGCGTACCCGGCCACGACCACCGTTATCAGCACCGCCTGCATGGCGAACAGCTGGGCCGCCAGGCTGCGGGGTCGGGGCAGGGAGGGGAAGCGCATGTCAGCAGTGTGCCTCTCCGGTTGAGCGTGAACTAAATGAACGGAAGGGTGACCGCTCTCACAGTCCGGGAGATAGTCACGGCATCCCCCACAACCCCCGGACGTGAGCCGCACGCCGGTGATGCCGACGAAGACGTCAAGGAGGGCAGCCGTGGCCGCCAGTTCCCCCGATACGGCACCTGCCGCACCCCGCGTGAAGCGGGACCGGACCCATTACCTGTACATCGCCGTCATCGTGGCGGTGGCGCTCGGTATCGCGGTGGGGCTCATCTGGCCCGACGCGGGAGTCGAGCTGAAGCCGCTGGGCACCGGTTTTGTGAACCTGATCAAGATGATGATCTCGCCGATCATCTTCTGCACGATCGTGCTCGGGATCGGATCCGTCCGGAAGGCCGCGAAGGTCGGTGCCGTCGGCGGTATCGCGCTCGGCTACTTCCTCGTGATGTCGCTCGTCGCCCTCGCCATCGGCCTTGTCGTCGGCAATGTGCTGCACCCCGGTGACGGCCTGCACCTCACCGACGCCCTCAAGGCGACCGGGCACGACCAGGTGTCTCCCGACGCGCTGCCGCCGGTCGACTTCGTCCTGTCGATCATTCCGACGACCTTCGTGTCCGCGTTCACCGAGGGCCAGGTGCTGCAGACCCTGCTGGTCGCGCTGCTCGCCGGGTTCGCGCTCCAGGCCATGGGGTCGGTCGGGCAGCCGGTGCTGCGCGGCATCGAGCACATCCAGCGTCTCGTCTTCCGCATCCTGTCGATGGTGATGTGGGCCGCGCCGATCGGTGCCTTCGGCGCCATCGCCGCCGTCGTGGGCTCCGCCGGTCTGGACGCGCTGAAGAGCCTCGCCGTGCTGATGCTCGGCTTCTACGTCACCTGCTTCCTGTTCGTCTTCATCGTGCTCGGTGCGCTGCTGCGGCTCGTCGCGGGGCTGAACGTCTTCTCGCTGTTCAAGTACCTCGCCCGCGAGTTCCTGCTGATCCTGTCGACCTCCTCCTCCGAGTCCGCGCTGCCGCGGCTGATCGCGAAGATGGAGCACCTGGGCGTCAGCAAGCCGGTCGTCGGCATCACCGTGCCGACCGGTTACTCCTTCAACCTCGACGGCACGATGATCTACATGACCATGGCGTCGCTGTACATCGCGGACGCCCTGGGTACGCCGATGTCGGTCGCCGAGCAGATCCCGCTGCTGCTCTTCCTGCTGCTGGCCTCCAAGGGCGCGGCGGGCGTCAGCGGTGCGGGTCTCGCCACCCTGGCCGGCGGTCTCCAGTCGCACAAGCCCGCGCTGGTCGACGGCGTCGGCCTGATCGTCGGCATCGACCGCTTCATGAGCGAGGCGCGTGCGCTGACGAACTTCGCGGGCAACGCGGTGGCGACCGTTCTGGTCGGCACGTGGACGAAGGAGATCGACAAGGGGCGGGTCAGGCAGGTCCTTGCCGGGGAGCTGCCGTTCGACGAGACGACCCTGCTGGACGAGGGTGGGAACGGCCCTGCCGAGGTGCCCGGGCAGGGCGGCGAGAAGGAACTCGCCAAGGCCTGACCCCTGGAAGGCTCCGGACGCCCGGCCCTGCCTGAACCCGGGCCGGGCGTCCGGTCACCACCGCCGGGCGGCCGAGTCTCCCCCGTTCACTCGGCCGCCCGGCTTTCCGCTCCCCCCTACGACTTTCCACTCACCCCGGCCACCAGCGCGGTGGCCGTGGAGGCGGGCACGCCCGCCGCGGTCAGTACGGTGACCGTGGCCGAGCGGCCCGCCTCCTGCGCTGTCACCAGCCCGTCGTTCACCGCCTCCATCACCGCGAACAGCATCTGCTCGTGCACGTACGCGAGGGCCTGCGCGGGCAGCGGGGAGTCGAAGACGCCCTCGTCCAGGCCGCGTTGGAGCAGCCGCACCTTGTTCTCGCGCAGGGGCGCGAGGCGTTCGCGGATGCCCTGCACGGTGACCGTGCGCTGGGCCAGGGCGACCAGCAGCCGGTAGCGGTCGGCGATCTGCCAGATGGCGAGCACCGAGCGGGCCACGGCCTCCGCCGGGTCCGCCACCCCGTCACGGGCCCCCACGTCCGCGTCCGCCAGCGCTTCCACCGCCCCGTCGACGAGCGTGCTGATCAGCGCCTCGCGGCTGGGGAAGTGCCCGTACACCGTCCGCCGTACGACCCCCGCGGCGCGCGCGATCTGGTCCATGGAGACGTCGGGATCGCGCAGCAGCTCGGCGAGGGCGACGTCGAGGATGCGGCGCCGGTTGGCGTCGGCGCGGCTGGTGTTACCCGTGGTCATGGCAGTCATTCTGCACGCTCCTCCGCGACTTGCACAGGGCTGTGCAACGACGTACATTGCACATGGCTGTGCAATTGCACGGTGCTGTGCAACTTCTCGTCGCGCTGTGAGGAAGGCGATCCCTGCCATGCGACTCGTCATGAACGAACCGGTCGAGAGGACGGACCGCCCCTATGCCCGGCGCTGGTGGGCGCTCCTGGTGCTCTGCCTGAGCCTGCTGATCATCGTGATGGCCAATACCGCCCTCACGGTCGCGGCGCCCGACATGACCCGGGACCTCGGTCTGTCCAGCGCCGACCTGCAGTGGGTGATCGACGGCTACACCGTCCCGTA
Organism: Streptomyces sp. NPDC101151; assembly: GCF_044768335.1. Lineage (NCBI taxonomy): Bacteria > Bacillati > Actinomycetota > Actinomycetes > Kitasatosporales > Streptomycetaceae > Streptomyces > Streptomyces sp. NPDC101151. The sequence goes on from NZ_JBIWPP010000019.1 coordinate 143,011, forward strand.
CGCGGCGCTGATGCTGCTGCTCGGCGCGATCGGCGACAAGTACAGCCGGCGCGGCGCGCTGGTGCTCGGACTGGTCGTCTTCGCCGGCGGCGCGATCGCCGGCTACTTCGCAGGCAGTTCGACGGCCGTCATCGCGGCCCGTGCCGTGATGGGCGTCGGCGCGGCGCTCATCATGCCCGCCACGCTCTCCCTGCTCGCCGCGACCTTCCCGCGGGCCGAGCGCGCCAAGGCCATCACGCTGTGGACCGCCACCGCGGGGCTCGCCATCGCCGCCGGACCGGTGGTCGCGGGCGCCCTGCTGCGCGACCACGGCTGGTCCTCGACCTTCCTGATCAACGTCCCCGTCGCCGCCGTGGCGATCGTCGGCGCCCTCGTCCTCGTACCGCCCTCCAAGGCCGGACACCACGACCGCATCGACTACATCGGCGGACTGCTGTCGGTCGTGTGGACCGGCTCGCTCGTCTACATGATCATCGAGGGGCCGCACTTCGGCTGGGGCGTCAAGGCCGTCACCGCCGCCGTCGTGGCGGGCGTGGGCCTGATCGCCTTCGTCGGCTGGGAACTGCGCCACCCCCGCCCGATCCTGGACGTCCGCCGCTTCACCGACCGCCGCTTCGCGGGCTCCAACCTCGCCGTCGCCCTGTTCTTCCTCGCGGTCTTCGGCGCCTTCTACTACCTCACGCAGCACCTGCAGTTCGTCCTCGGCTACGACGCCCTGGAGACCGGCGTCCGCATGCTGCCGCTGGCCGGCGCGGTCTTCGTCGGCTCGGCCCTCACCGGCTGGCTCACCCCGCGCGTCGGCATGAAGCTCACCGTCACCGCGGGCATGGTCGGCGGTACGACGGCACTCGCGCTGCTGACGCGGGTGGACGCGGGCTCGACGTACGGCGACTTCGTGGCGCCCCTCGTCATCCTCGGCCTCGCCATCGGACTCGCCCTCTCGCCCTGCACCGACGCCATCATGGGCGCCTTCCCGGAGTCCGAGCTGGGGGTCGGCGGCGCGGTCAACGACACCTCGCTGGAACTGGGCGGCTCCCTCGGCATCGCGATCCTCGGCTCGCTGCTCGCCACCTCCTACGGCGACCACCTCACCGACGCCACTGCCGGCAGCAAGCTCCCGGCGAGCGCCCTGGAGAGGGCGCAGGACTCGGTCGGCGCCGGGTACGCGGTCGCGCAGGGCATCGGCGACCAGGCGCACCGGCTGGCCGCACAGGCCGCGCAGGCGAGCGACCCGCAGCAGGCCGCGCAGCTCAAGGAGCAGGCAGCCCGGCTCGCCTCCGGCGCCCGCCAGATGGCGGACGCGGTCGGTTCGTCCTTCGCCGACGCCGTCGCCCGCACCAGCCTGGTCGGCGCGGTGGTCCTGGGCATCGGCACGATCCTGGTGGCGGTCCTGCTGCCACGCCGCGAGGCCGCCGCCACGACCGCACCGGAGGAGAAGGCCGAGCAGAAGGAATCCGTGGACAGCGCCGCCGGCTGACCCCTCGCGCCCCCTTCTCACCCGCATCCACTAACGTGCCGCTCCGGATCAACCGGAACGGCACGTTCGTGCTCGTTCCCGAACGCCGTACGGAGGCACGGGGGATGAAGATCGACTGGGACCGGCGGACCTGCGCACGCAAGGGCCATGTGACCTACGCGCCCGACGACCCACGGCTGCGGGCACGGCTGCACGCCGAGACCGCGCTCGGTGCCGTGTGGCGCTGTCTGCGCTGCGGCGACTTCGTGCTCGGCGAGCCGCACGGCTCGGGACCGGCCGACGAGGCGCCGCTGGTGCCGCGCGGGAAGGTGCTGCGGGACCTGTTCATCCTGCGCTTCCTGGCGATCGAGCGGGCCGTGCGCGGGGTGTTCATCGTGCTGGTCGCGGTCGCGGTGTGGAAGTTCAGCAACAGCCAGGACGCGGTGCGCCGGCTCTTCAACGAGTACCTGGACGTCCTGCGGCCGGTGTTCCGGCACTTCCACTACGACCTCGACCACTCACCGGTCGTCGGCTCCATCCAGAAGGCCTTCGGCTACCGGCACTCCACCCTGCTGCTGGTCGCCGCCCTGCTGCTGGCCTACGCGCTGATCGAGCTGATCGAGGCCGTCGGGCTCTGGTACGCCAAGCGCTGGGCGGAGTACCTGACCGTGGTCGCCACCGCCGCCTTCCTGCCGCTGGAGATCTACGAACTCACCGAGCACATCAGCTGGCTGAAGATCGCCACGCTTGTCCTCAACATCCTCGCGGTCCTCTACATCGCCCTGACCAAGCGGCTGTTCGGGCTGCGCGGCGGGCGCCGGAAGTTCGAGGAGGAGCGGCACAGCGCCTCCCTGATGGAGATCGAGGAGTCGGCGGGGGTCACCGCCGGCTGAATCCGCCCCCGCCGTCCCGGCCCCTTCCCTCCGTGGCCTCAAGGAGTCCGTGCGGCCTCCGTCAGACGCGCCAGTTCGGCTTCGTCCAGCAGCAGCTCCGCCGACCCCGCCGAGTCCCGGATCGTCTCCGGACGGCTCGCGCCCGGGATCGGGATCAGGGTCGGCGAGAGCGACGAAAGCCAGGCGAGGCAGACCTGCTGGGGGCTCACCCCACGCTCCTCGGCCACCTCGTGGAACGCGGCGAACCGCGCCCTGCCGTCCAGTCCCGACGGCCCGTCCAGCGAACTGCGCGAGATCCCGCCCAGCGGGCTCCAGGGCAGGAACGCAAGACCCAGCTCCGCGCACAGCCGCAGCTCCGGCTCGCTGTCGCGGACCTCGGGCGAGTAACGGTTCTGGACCGACACCAGCCGGTCGCCGAGGATCGCGCGGGCCCGCAGGATCTGGTCCGTGTCCACATTGGAGAGGCCGGCCAGCCGGACGGTGCCCTCGTCCAGCAGCTCGCGCAGTGCGCCGACGGACTCCTCGAAGGGCACGTCCGGGTCCGGCCGGTGCAGCTGGTACAGGCCGATCGCCTCCACGCCGAGCCGTTTGCGGGAGGCCTCGGCGGCCGCCTTGAGGTGCCGGGGCGAGCCCGTCACCGTCCAGCTGCCGTCGCCCGGACGGCCCCGGCCGCCCTTGGTGGCCACCAGCACACCGTCGGTGTCACCGCCGTAGGTCGCGAGCGCGCGGGCGAGGAGGAGCTCGTTGTGACCGGGCTCCCGGCCCGGCAGATGGTAGGAGTCGGCCGTGTCCAGCAGGGTCACGCCGGCGTCCAGGGCCGCGTGCACCGTGGCCAGGGCGCGCGCCTCGTCCGGCCGGCCCTCGATCGACAGCGGCATGGCCCCGAGCCCGACCGCGCTCACCCGAAGTCCGCCCAGCATGCGGTGGCGCATCTCAGTGGTCCTTTCCAAGAGTCTCGGCGACGGCCTTCGGCAGCCAGCGCCGTACGTCACCGAAGGGGAAACCGAGCCGCGCGGACCGGGAGTTGTCCATCGCGTAGCGGCGGCGGAAGGCGAAGGGGGAGACCCCGGCGGACCCGGTCACCTCGAACACCGTCTTCCCGCGCGGCAGTTGCGCCGCCACCGCCGCGCACAGCTCGTCCAGGGCCAGCGTGCCGTGGGAGGCGGCGTTCACCGGGTCCGTGAAGTCCTCGCCCGCAGCCCAGAACAGGAAGTCCGCGATCTCCTCGACGTGGATGTACGTCGCCGGGTGCACGACCGGCGGCACGGCGATGGGGTCGCCGGTGCGGATCCGGTCGGCGTAGTGCTCCAGACGGCCGGTGAAGTCGTCGTCGCCGCCCAGCACATGGGCCACCCGCACGGACGCGAACGGCAGGTCCGGGCCGGCCGCGGTGAACACCGCCTCCGCCTGCCGCTTGCCCTCGCCGTAGTGCGCCTCGACGAACTCCGGCTCGTCCCAGGGGAGGTCCAGGTCGACGGCGACCGCGGCCGGGTCCACCGCGCGCTCCGGCACCGGCAGCTCGGAGTCCTCGTGCTCGTACACCTCCACCGTCGACGTCATCACATAACGTCCGGTGCGCCCCGTGAAGACGCGGCGGGCGATCGCCGCCTGGCGGGGCGTGTAGCAGACCTGGTCGAGGACGACGTCGAAGGTGCGGGTGCCGACGGCCCCGGCCAGGGCCTTCTCGTCGTCGCGGTCGGCCACCAGCTGCACCACGCCCGGCGGGGGCGCCGACGAACCACGGTTCAGGACCGTGACCCGGTCGCCGGCCGCCACCAGCCGTCCGATCAGCCGCTTGCCGAAATAGCGGTTGCCGCCGATGACCAGTACCTCTCGTGCCTTTGTCATGCCCATAATTCTCCGGGCGTCACAGCGGTTGCTGAAGGGGGAGACATGGGAGATACAGGCACCGCACCGAAAGAACAACGGCATCTGCGGGCCGTCACCAACGAAACACCAGTGGCCTTCGACGCGGTCGACCGGCAGCTGCTGGAGCTGCTGCAGACCGACGGCCGGATCAAGCTCAGCGAGCTGGGACGGCGGGTCAGCCTGAGCCCGGCGGCCGTGGCCGAGCGGGTGCGCCGGCTGGAGGCGGCGGGCGCGGTCGAGGGCTACGGCGCCCAGGTCGCGCCCGCCCGCCTCGGCTACGGCATCCAGGCCTTCGTCCGGGTGAACCCGCACGGCGGCTACACCCTCAAGCACCCGAAGACCCTGGAGCTGATCGACCGCCCGGAGATCACCGAGGTGCACCACGTCGTCGGCGAGGACTGCTGGATCCTCAAGGTCGCCGTCACCGACACCGTGCACCTGGAGGAGATCCTGGCGCAGACCTCGGCGCTGGGCCGTACGACGACCTCGATCGTGCTGTCCTCGCCGGTGCGCCGGAAGCCTCTCCTGCCGCCCGTCTTGCCTTGACGCCGACGTCAAGACCTACGGTCGTGGGTATGCGAATCGGCGAGCTGGCCGCACGGGCCGGGACCACCACCCGCACCCTGCGCTACTACGAGGCACGGGGGCTGCTGTCCGCCCGGCGCGACGACAAGGGACACCGCACCTACGACGAGGACGACCTCAGGATGCTCCGGCAGATCCGGACGCTGCAGGACTTCGGGTTCGGCCTGGAGGAGACGCGGCCGTTCGTGGAGTGCCTGCGGGCCGGGCACCCGGAGGGCGACTCCTGCCCGGCCTCCCTCGCCGTCTACCGGCGCAAGCTGGACGAGCTGGACGCGCTCGTCGGGCAGCTCCAGGCGGTGCGGGAGACCGTCGCGGGGCAGCTGGAGCGGGCCGAGCGGGCCAGGGACGAGCTGGCCGCCGAGGCGCTGGTTCCGGGGGGTCCGGAACCCGTGTGCGAGCTTGGAGGGCTGACACGGTGAGCTTGGTGAGCGGACTGGCCGAGGTGACGGACGCGGACTTCGAGGCGGAGGTGATCGGCGCGGACCTTCCGGTGCTCGTGCAGTTCACGGCCGACTGGTGCGGGCCGTGCCGGCAGCTGGCGCCGGTGCTGAAGGACATCGCCTTCGAGGAGGGCGACCGGCTGAAGATCGTCCAGCTGGACGTGGACCGCAATCCGCAGACGACGGTCGCCTACGGTGTGCTGGCCACGCCGACCCTGATGGTCTTCCAGGGCGGTGAGCCGGTGCGGTCGATGGTGGGCGCCAGGCCCAAGCGGCGGCTGCTGGAGGAGCTGGCCGGCGTGCTGTAAAGCCGGGCCGCCCGCAAAAAATCCCCCGAGCAATTGCGCTCGGGGGATTTCTGTGCGTATATTCAGGGATTCGCGACTTCCATAGGAATAGTCGCGGAGAAGTTCAGTGGGCACAGTATATCCGGGCGGGAGCGGAATTGTCAAACACCGAATTTCCAGACGATGAATTGCGGCACGAACAGGAATTCATCGACGGACTGTACGCACGCGTGGACGTGCTGCGCGGCACGGCCGAGACCTCGGTCGCGGACGCGCTCGCCCAGGGAGACAAGCCCATGCAGGCCCGGCTGGAGCGGGACATCCTGGTCGCCGAGCGCTCGGGGCTGCTCGCCGCGCTGAACGCCGTCGACGGCTCGCTCTGCTTCGGCCGGATCGACCTCGCCGACGGCACGGTCCACCACATCGGCCGGATCGGGCTGCGCGAGGACGACACCGAGCACACACCGGTTCTCATCGACTGGCGCGCCGATGTCGCCCGCCCCTTCTACCTGGCCACCGGTCACACCCCGATGGGCCTGCGCCGCCGTCGGCACATCGCCACCCAGGGCCGGACCGTGACCTCCCTGCACGACGAGATCCTGGACCTCGGCGACGCCACCCGCACCGGCCACGAGGACCCCAGCGGGGACGCCGTGCTGCTGGCCGCGCTCGACTCGGCGCGCACCGGCCGCATGAGCGACATCGTGCAGACCATCCAGGCCGACCAGGACCGCATCATCCGGGCACCGCACCGCGGGGTGCTGGTCGTCGAGGGCGGCCCCGGCACCGGCAAGACGGCGGTGGCGCTGCACCGGGCGGCCTATCTCCTCTACGAACACCGGGAGCTGCTGGCCCGCCGGGCCGTCCTCATCGTCGGACCCAATCCGGCCTTCCTCGGCTACATCGGCGAGGTGCTGCCCTCGCTCGGCGAGACCGGGGTGCTGCTGGCCACGGTCGGCGAGCTGTTCCCGGGCGTGAAGGCCACCGCCGCCGACACCCCCGAGGCGGCCGCCGTGAAGGGCCGGGCCGACATGGCCGATGTGCTCGCCGCCGTCGTACGTGACCGGCAGGCGCTGCCCGACCCGGTCATCGCGATCGAGCACGACCGCGAGGTGCTGATGCTGGACGACGGCCTCGTCGGGGTCGCCCGCGAGCGCACGCGTGCCGCCGAGCTGCCGCACAACGCGTCCCGTGAGTACTTCGAGGGCCACATCCTCAACGTGCTCACGGAGCTGTACGCCGAGCGGGTGGGCACCGACCCGTACGACGGCAGCAGCCTGCTGGACGCCTCCGACGTCACCCAGATCCGCGACGATCTCGCCGAGAACCCCGAAGTATGGTCCGCCATCGACCAGTTGTGGCCCCGGGTCACACCGCGGCGGCTGATCGCGGACTTCCTCGCCGAACCGGACGGCTACCTCCCCGAGGCGGACGCCGACGCGATCCGCCGCCCGGTGACCCGGGCCTGGACCGTCGCCGACGTGCCGCTGCTGGACGAGGCGGCCGAACTCCTCGGTGAGGACGGCCGGCTGGCGAGGGCCCGCGCCGATCGCGAGCGGGAGACACAGGTCGCCTACGCACAGGGCGTGCTGGACGTGTCGTACGCCTCCCGCACCTACGAGTTCGACGACAAGGAGGACAGCGACCCGGACGGCTCCGAGGTGCTGTCCGCCCACGACATCATCGATGCCGAGAGATTCGCCGAGCGGCACGAGGAGGCGGACCACCGCAGCGCCGCCGAGCGCGCCGCGGCCGACCGGACCTGGGCCTTCGGCCACATCATCGTGGACGAGGCACAGGAGCTGTCGCCGATGGCCTGGCGGCTGCTGATGCGGCGCAGCCCGACCCGTTCGATCACCCTGGTCGGCGACCCGGCACAGACCGCGGAGGCGGCGGGCGTCGGCTCCTGGCACAAGATCCTCCAGCCGTACGTCGAGGACCGCTGGGAGCACACGCGCCTCGGCGTCAACTACCGCACGCCGGCGGAGATCATGGATCTCGCGGCAGCCGTCGTCCGCGCCCACGACCCCGGCTTCGAACCGCCGAGTTCGGTCCGTTCGACCGGTGTACGGCCCTGGGTGCGCGCCACCGGCGACCTGCCCGGCGCCGTCGCCGAGGCGGTCGAGGAGCTGACGCCCGCCGAGGGCAGGCTCGCGGTCATCGCCCCGCGCGACCTGCACCGCAAGCTGGCCACCCGGCTGGACGGCGTCACGGCCGGCGCGGAGCCCGACCTGACCCGGACGGTCGTCCTGCTCGACCCCCGCCAGGCCAAGGGCCTGGAGTTCGACTCGGTACTGGTCGTGGAACCGGCCCGGTACGGCACGAGCGACCTGTACGTGGCGCTGACCCGGGCGACGCAGCGGCTCGGGGTGCTGCACACCGGGACGCTGCCGCCGGGGCTGGCCGCGACGGAGTGACCGCAGAGGGCCTGGAGCAGCTGCTCCAGGCCCTCTGGTCTCACTTGTTCTGCAGGGACATCCCCTTCGGCGAGGTGAGTCCCTTGCCGGGATCGGCGCGGTACGTCGCCGTCCGGACGGCCGGCGGGCAGGACGTGCCGTTGGGGTGCTGCTCGGTCAGCTCGGCCCGGGTGCTGTCCCGGACGACCGGGTCACCGGTCTTCGCGGAGGTCACGGTGAGTCTCACCGGCACGGTGGACGCGCCGGTGCCGTCGGGCAGCCGGACCGTCACCGAGCGGAACGGGTCGTCGGGATCGCCCGACGCCCGCTCCTTGCAGGTGCCGTCCACGCAGAGCCGGATCCTGGCCGCGTCGGGACCGCCGAAGTCGGACGGCCGCCACACGACCGAGACGCGCGAGTCCGCGTCGGCCTGGGTGCACGGCGTGTCCTCGCCGAACAGCGAGCAACCGGTCAGGGCTACCACGAGAAGCGGTGTCAGAAGGGCGCGGCGCATGCCAGTACCTCGCAACCGTTCCGGGGAAGGCGCTGTCGGCCGGCCCGATGCCGGTGAAGTACGGCCGGCACGGGTCGAACAGGCCGCCGCTCCGCGCCCAGCGCCGCCGGCAGTCGTGGACCACACGCGACGAACCGGCGGCAGCGAGGTGGAGGCCGTCGCGGCCGGCAGGACGGCTGCCCACCCCGGGCGCCTGCGGGGTCTTCGCCGGACCCGGACGGTGCCGGTGGCCAGGGGGTGTCGCACTCGGGTTCCCTTCGCTCATCCGGGGTGATGAGCGGCCGAGCGTAAGTTCTTCATGGCATGTACGCAAAAGGAATACAAAGCTCCGACCGGTTTGGGCTCAAGTGCCGGTCACCAGGCCGGTCGCAGCCACACCGTCGCCAGCGGCGGCAGGGTCAGGCGGATGCTCGCCGGGCGGCCGTGCCGGGGGTGGGCCTCGGGCTTGACGACGTCCGGGTGGATGACGTCGCCGCCGCCGTAGCGGGCCGCGTCGGTGTTCAGCACCTCCAGCCAGGCCGGGACGTCCTCGGGCACGCCGATGCGGTAGTCGTGCCGGACCGCCGGGGACAGGTGGGAGACGGCCAGCAGCGGGTTGCCGTCGGCATCCAGGCGCAGGAACGCGAAGACGTTGTCGTCCGCCGCGTCCCCGGTGATCCACTGGAAGCCCGCCGGGTCGGTGTCGCGCTGCCACAGGGCCGGGGTCGCGCGGTACAGCCCGTTCAGGTCCCGCACGAGATCCCGCACACCCCGGTGATCGGCCTCCGCGCCGTAGGACGGGTCGAGCAGCCACCAGTCGGGGCCGTGCGCCTCGGACCACTCGGCACCCTGTGCGAACTCCTGGCCCATGAAGAGGAGTTGCTTGCCCGGATGGGCCCACATGAAGCCGAGGTAGGCCCGGTGGTCGGCCCGCTGCTGCCACCAGTCGCCCGGCATCTTCGAGACGAGGGACCGCTTGCCGTGCACGACCTCGTCGTGGGAGATCGGCAGCACGTAGTTCTCGCTGTACGCGTACACCATCGAGAAGGTCATCTCGTGGTGGTGGTACCTGCGGTGGACGGTGTCGTGGCCCATGTACTGGAGCGAGTCGTGCATCCAGCCCATGTTCCACTTCAGCCCGAAGCCGAGCCCGCCGAAACCGCTCGGGCCCTTGTGGTGGGTGGGCCGGGTGACGCCGTCCCAGGCGGTGGACTCCTCGGCGATGGTCACCACGCCCGGGCAGCGCCGGTAGACGGTGGCGTTCATCTCCTGCAGGAAGGCGACCGCGTCCAGGTTCTCCCGGCCGCCGAACTCGTTCGGCGCCCACTGGCCCGGCTCGCGCGAGTAGTCGAGGTAGAGCATGGAGGCCACGGCGTCCACCCGCAGCCCGTCGATGTGGAACTCCTCGCACCAGTACACGGCGTTCGCCACCAGGAAGTTGCGCACCTCGCGGCGGCCGAAGTCGAACTCCAGGGTGCCCCAGTCGGGGTGGGCGGCCCGCAGCGGGTCGTGGTGCTCGTACAGCGGGCGCCCGTCGAACTCGGCCAGCGCCCACTCGTCGCGCGGGAAGTGGGCCGGCACCCAGTCCATCAGGACGCCGACGCCCGCCTGATGCAGCCGGTCCACCAGGTACTTGAAGTCGTCCGGGGTCCCCAGGCGTGCCGTCGGGGCGTAGAAGCCGGTGACCTGGTAGCCCCAGGAGCCGCCGAAGGGATGCTCGGCGACCGGCATCAGCTCCACATGCGTGAAGCCCATCTCGGTCACGTACGCCGGGAGTTGTTCGGCGAGCCGGCGGTACGTCAGGCCGGGGCGCCAGGACGCCAGGTGGACCTCGTAGACCGAGACGGGCGCCTCGTGCACAGGGGTGTCGGCGCGGTGGGCCATCCACTCCGCGTCGCCCCACTCGTGGTGCGAGGCGTGCACGATCGAGGACGTGGCCGGCGGGACCTCGGTGCGGCGGGCCAGCGGGTCGGCGCGCAGGGTGCGTGAGCCGTCCGGGCGGGTGATCTCGAACTTGTACAGCTCGCCCTCGCCGATGCCCGGCACGAACAGCTCCCACACCCCGCTGGAGCCGAGCGAGCGCATCGGATACCCGGTGGGGTCCCAGAAGCAGAAGCTCCCCGCGACCCGTACGCCCCGCGCGTTCGGCGCCCACACCGTGAACCGGGTGCCGGTCAGCCCTTGGTGCGTGATGACGTGCGCGCCGAGCACCTGCCACAGCTGCTCGTGCCGGCCCTCGCCGATCAGATGCAGGTCCAGCTCGCCGAGCGTGGGCAGGAAACGGTAGGCGTCCTCGGTCTCGTGGACGGTGCCGTCGTACGTCACGAGCAGCCGGTGCGCGGGGACGTCGGTGAGCGGGAGCAGCCCCGAGAAGAAGCCGTCGCCGTCGTCGTGCAGGTCGGCCCGCAGGTCGCCGGAGACCACGGTGACCGCCTGCGCGTAGGGGCGGAAGGCGCGGAAGGCGACCCCGCCGGGAACCTGGTGGGCGCCGAGGACGGAGTGCGGGTCGTGGTGGGTGCCGTGCAGCAGCCGCTCGCGGTCGCCGGCGTCGACCGCGGGGGAGACGGCGATCTCCAAGGGGCGCTGCCGGGCGGGCGGTTCGGGCTTGCGGGCACTCGGGATCCCGGCGGAACCGGTCTCGCGGGCGGCCTTCTTCCCGGCCTTGCCCTGCTCGGCCCCGGTCGTGCCGGACCCGCTCCGGTCGGCCTTGTTCTGTTCGGGCCTGTGCTGGTCCGTCCTGCTCTTGCCGGACTTGTTCTTCGAGGTGGCTGGCTTCTTGGACGTCACGGACGGGTCTCCCGGGCGAGGGTCGGGTCGGACGTGGCGAGGCGGCGGACCGCCGCGAGGGGTACGGGCAGCCAGTCGGGACGGTGACGGGCCTCGTAGACGACTTCGTAGACGGCCTTGTCGGTTTCGTAGGCCCGCAGCAGCACGGGATCGGTGCGCGGATCGCGGCCGGCCACCTCCGCGTACCCGGAGCAGTACGCGGCCCGGCAGCCGTGCGCCCAGTCCGGTGCGGGCGGGCTCGCCGAGCGGGCGGCGTAGTCGAAGGAGCGCAGCATCCCCGCGATGTCCCGCACCGGCGGCTGCGGCAGGCGCCGTTCGGCCAGTGGCCGGGCCGGCTCGCCCTCGAAGTCGATCAGCGACCAGGTGCCGGACGGCGAGCGCAGACACTGGCCGAGGTGCAGGTCGCCGTGGATGCGCTGGGCGGTCCAGGTACGCCCCTCGGCGGCCAGTTCGGCCAGTGCCCCGAAGGCGGAGCGCAGCCCGCGCTCGTACGGCCGCAGCGTCGGCACCGCCTGGACGGCCGCCGCCAGCCGCTCGGTCATGCCGTGCACCAGCAGTTCCAGCTGGGCATGGCCCAGGGTGACCGTCGGCAGGGCGCGGGCGAGGGCCGTGTGCACCTCGGCGGTGGCCCGGCCCAGCGCCCGGGCCTCGGCGACGAAGTCCTCGCCCTTGGCCAGCTCGCTCAGCGCCAGCTCCCAGCCGTCGGCCGCGCCGGTCACGAACGGCTGGAGCACGGCCAGCACGTACGACTCGGCGTCCAGCTCGGCACGGAGCCACGCCGTCGGCGCGGGCACCCGCGCACAGCTCTCGCGGGACAGGGCCAGCGGTAGTTCCAGATCGGGGTTGTCGCCGGGGACCACGCGGCGCAACAGCTTCAGGATGAACGTATCGCCGTAGACGATCGAGGAGTTGGACTGCTCGGCGGTCATCAGGCGGGCCACGAGTCCTTCCCGGATCTCCTGGCTCTCGTTCCGTTCGAAACGGAGCCCGCCGACGCGGGCCCGGGTGCGCAGGGCCTCCAGCAGCAGGTCGGCGGGCCGGGGGTCGTACAGGGCCTCGTACACCGTCCGGCCGGCGAGCGGGCCCTGATCCACATGTCCGATGAGCGCGGGCGCCAGCCGGGGCGGCAGGGCCTCGCGCACACCTATCAGCAGCTGGTAGCAGTCACCGGGGTGCGGCGGGGCGCCGGGTATCGGCGGTTGGTGCACGCGCAGGAGCAGGTGGTACAGGCCCAGCCGGCCGTCGGGGGGCAGCAGTTCGGTGGTGGCCACCGGGGTGAACCCGGTGACCTGGCGTCCCTTGCCCGCGAACCAGCGCTGCCTGGGCAGCCACTCACGCAACAGGGGTGCCAGCGAGGCGAGGAGGTGACCGGAACTGGGAGTGGTGCCGAAGGGGGTGACCGATTCCGCCATGGGCGTCTCGTCCTTTCCCCGGATAGTCGGGGTGTTACTGATGCGTGCCCCGGGTGGGACGGCGGAAACCGCCGGCCGTCCCACCCGGCCGCACTACGCGGCGTCCCGGCGGAGCCGGAACCAGTAGAAGCCGTGGCCCGCGAGGGTCAGCAGGTACGGCAGCTCGCCGATCGCCGGGAACCGCACCCCGCCGAACAGCTCGACGGGATGCCGCCCGGTGAACCGCCTCAGGTCCAGCTCCGTGGGCTGCGCGAACCGTGAGAAGTTGTGCACGCACAGCACCAGGTCGTCCTCGTACTCGCGCAGGAAGGCGATCACCGCGGGGTTCGAGGACTGCAGCTCGGTGTAGGACCCGAGCCCGAAGGCGGGGTTCTGTTTGCGGATCTCGATCATGCGGCGGGTCCAGTGGAGCAGGCTGGACGGGGAGGACATGGAGGCTTCGACGTTGGTGACCTGGTAGCCGTAGACCGGGTCCATGATCGTGGGCAGGAAGAGGCGTCCGGGGTCGCTAGAGGAGAATCCGGCGTTGCGGTCGGGGGTCCACTGCATGGGGGTGCGTACGGCGTCGCGGTCGCCGAGCCAGATGTTGTCGCCCATGCCGATCTC